>NZ_JBYCKL010000028.1:0-16586 GCF_057473365.1 Halomonas sp. TH-94 | reverse complement strand
TGACGATGCGTCCTTCGGCATCGGTGATGACCATGCCGATCTGGCTCTGTTCGTAGGCGTGTTGCACGAGTCTGGCCGGGTGCTTGGCGAGGGCGACTACCTGACTGCCCGGTGGTTGGTTACCGTCATGGATCATCGAGATTCTTCGTCGAAAGATGGATGAAGAGTATATCGTCCTCCTCGAAAGGGACTTGAGGAGAGCTTAGGCCTTTGCGTTGAAAGCTTTTCTGCGCGTTCGAATAGAATGTTTGATGCTCCTTTGAGTCTCAAGTTCGCTTTGGAGATGCCGATATGAGTGTCAAGAACCCGCTTTCCATGGGCGGGGGCTGCCAAGGGAGGGCGGCTAGCCTGTCCGCCGAATGACAGGACGCCACCAACCTTGATCGAGGGGAAGTTCTTGACAGCACGCATCGGGTCCTGGGCTCGCGCCATATGCTCACTGCAGGGACGCCTGTTGGCGGGCTTGGTCATGACATGGCTGGTCATCGTCGCTGTCGTGCTGGTATTGGCCTGGCAGTTCGGCAAGGATCTCGTGGACAAGGCCAATCTGGTGCATCTGCGCTATGAAGCCCAGCTGATCGGCGACGAAATGACCGAACAGGTGAGTCGTCGGCTGCGTACGCTTCAGCGCCTTGAGCAGGAGCTGCGTGGGGTCGATGAAATCGAGATGCCTGCTCGCCTGGCAAACGCGCAAATCCTGCTGGAGTGGTTCGAAGGGCTGATGGTCACCGATGCCGAAGGGCGCATCATCGGCGACTGGCCCGAGGTGCCGGGGCGTATGGGGCTCGAAACCGCCGAGACCGAGTACTTTCGCATGGTTCGCAACTCTCCCTGGCCCTATGTTAGCCGGCCCTTTGTAGGTCGGGCGAGCGGTGATTCGCTGGTCTTGATGTTGGTGCCGCGCTTCGATGCGCATGGAGAATTCGCCGGCATGGTCGGCGGTATGCTCAATCTTTCCCAAGGTGGATTGTTCCGCCGCCTGGAGAGTGTTCGCCTGGGGGAGAACGGCTATGTATCGGTTTTTGCTTCCTCGGGAGAGCTTTTGTTTCATCCGCGCCGACGTGTTGCCTCGGCCGTCGAACACACCTTGAGCGACTCCGACTCCCTTGAGATGGCGCTGAGCGGCTGGGAGGGCGATACCATTGCCGACGGCGCCGACGGTAGTGCCACGCTGATGGCCTACCGCCAGATCTGGCCAGCGAGCTGGGTCGTCAAGGTGGCTGTCCCTCAAACCCAGGTGCAGGAGCCCCTGGGCGATTTCTTGGCACGCCTGTGGTGGGCATGGTTGGCATTGGCCGCGCTGTTGTTGATTTCCATGCACTGGCTGGTAAGAAGGCTGCTCAAGCCATTGCATCGACTCGAGCGACAGATCGCCCAGGTGGGGGCAGGCCAGCGGCGCTATCTCGAGCTTTCCACCAGCATGCAGGAGCTGAGTCAGGTAGCCAGCAGCTTCAACCGCCTCGAGCATGAGCGGCTGGCGGCGCTGGATCATCTGCGGGATCGCCAGGCGTTTCTCGATGCCGTGCTCGGTTCGACCCCCATCGGTATGTTCGTTGCGGATCTCAAGGGCCATCTCAATTACCTGAACCCGGCGCTTCTCGAGCTACTCGGGCTTGGCGAAAGTCATGACGCCAGGGACTGGTGGGAACGTATTCATCCTGACGACAAGCAGGGAACCCATGACATGTGGCGCTATACCTTGGCCACGGGTAGCGATTTCGTCCGCCAGCTGCGCTTTCGACACCCCAATGGAGCCACCCTGTGGGTCGAGGTGCATGCCAGCCAGGTACTCGGCAGCGATCAGCCGTTGGGTTTCGTCGGCATGGTCAAGGACATTACCGAGCGTCGACAGCAGGAAGCTTTGCAGCGCTGGGAGGCGGAGCATGACCCTCTGACGGGGCTGCTCAACCGACGCGGCTTCGAGAGACGACTCGAAGAGGCGCTGGCCGAATATGCCAAGACCGGGACCCCTTCGGTGCTGATACTGTTCGATCTGGACCACTTCAAGCCTATTAACGACGAAGGCGGGCATGCGCTTGGAGACGAGATGTTGAGGCGCATTGCCCAGGTGGTGGCGTGGGAAGTGCGGCGCAGCGACCACGTTGCACGTCAGGGGGGCGACGAGTTTGCCGTGCTTCTGCCCAGCTGTACCCTCAAACAGGCCGGCGAGATTGCCGAATCTCTGCGCCGCGCCGTCTCCGAAGTCACCGTGAGCAACCAGGACAAGACCTACAACATTACCCTGAGCATAGGGGTTACCGCCTTGCAGGAGGGGGACGATTCGACCGAGCCCGTGCTTGCCCGGGCCGACAAGGCGAGCTATCAGGCCAAGGCCGAGGGGCGCAATACCGTAGTGATCACGGCTGATGGCAGCGATCTCATCGACAGCACTTGGTAATGGAAGTGGGACAAACGAATACGTTGACTGGCAGCTGTGCATGGCTCAGTAGCAAGCCGCTCTGCGAGCACTCGTTTCGAACTGTACGAACTAGGCATGAGCGCGCACGGTGGCTGGCGCGTTACGTGGGTGCGAGAAGAGGGTTGGATTGTCAGACTGAGTGAGTGTCAGAGGGCTTTCGTCTATACCGCAGCGTTTATACCGCAGCGTTGATACGTCCGGTCTGAGCCGCGACACGGCCACTGGATCGATACACGGTTTTTTCGGCAGCCTGATGAATGAAGTCGAGCAGGCGCGTGTTCTGCTCCATACGCAAGGCAACCAGTTCACCGTTGAGGGCGTTGAGGCGTTGGGCTTCACGAGTCATCTCGAGCGTATCTGACCAAGCTTGCTCGCAGCCGGCATCCGCTGCCGCCTGCTTGGCGCCAGCGGCGTCATCGTCGTAGCCCAAGCGTCGCTGAACGCCTAGGCGCAGCGTTTCGCTGGCTTCCAGCTTAGCCAGAAGCGCCTGCTTGCGTTCGGCAATCTCGGCAAGTGCCTTGCTTTCGATTTCGGCGCCGGCCAGCAGCGAGCGCTCCTGCTTGAGCAGTTCGATGATTCCGCTCAGGCGCTGCTGCTGATCATTGAGAAGCTTGATCAGGCTCATTCTCCGCGGCTCTCTGCGCTCAGAGATTGAATCAGCGAATCGGCGATACGCTCGGCGCGGATCTCCAGGCGACCTTCACGAATGGCCTCGCGAATTTCTTCGACGCGGGCCGTATCGATGTCGCGGGAGGCATCGGTAGCCTTCTGGCTCAGGTGGGTGGCTGCCGAAGGACCGGCATCCTTCTGTCCTGAAGGCGTGGCGCCCTTGACCGGCTGAGCTTCCTCGCGCGGAGCCGTCGGGCTCGGGCGAGTCAGGGGATTCTGGTTATTGATCTTCACGATTAGGGCCTCATGACCGAATGCTTTCATCTGCTATCGGCATTGCGATGGAAAACTTTAGGCATTTTTTTTGCCACAAGTTTCCAGCGGCTCTCCTACCCATGCAGGAGCATTCGTCTGCGTGCGTTCAGAGTCAGAAGTCTACGACAAGGGTGCCCTCGCCGACCACCTCTGCGGTCATGACTTCGCGATTGTCGAAGCGTACCCGTATGCGATCGCCCAAAGCGCCCGGTTCAAGAGCCTGGCCTTCGCGGGTGATGCGAAACCCCTTGCCTCTGGCTTCTATCGTGACGCGCTGGTTCCTGTCGACTAGCGGCAGGCTGCGAAACTGGTGCGCCTGGAGCGGTTGTCCGGGGTTGAGGGCACGTGTGGCCACCTGTCCAATGATCGACTCTATCTCGAGCAGGGTGCGGTTCGGCAGTTCGGCAAGATTGCCGGCCTGCATCACAATATGCTCGCGGCGCACGGTTTGACCGGCCGACAGTGGGGTGCCGAGTACCGGATATTCACCCATCACGCCGACTTCGGCTTGAAGGTAGCGTACCTGACGACCGTCCTGGCCACAGCGTACGCCAACGGAAATACGTCCCAGCGGCAGTTCCCCCGGTCGGGTAAGGAAGGGGTCGGGAGATTCGCAGATCGGCAGTCGTGCGGATGGCGGGCGCAGCTCGATGATCAGCTCATCGCCAAGCGCCCTGGCCTGTTCGTGCAGGAAGCCGTGTACGACATGCAGCAGCTCGGTATCGTCGGCCGAAGCTGTCGGCAGCGACAGCAATCCGGTCAACGACAGCGATAGCAGCAGGGCGAAGCGGGTGGAGCGCATGGGGCGGGGCCGTCCAGCATAGAGGTCATGGCAGGATTCTAGCCCCCGCCGTCAGACTGAAAAAGCGGAAATGAGCGAGGAAACGAGGTCTGTTTCTGCCATTGAAATGACAGGAGCGTCGGTAATCTTCACCCTCAAGAAGTTCCGTATCGTTCAATCTGGTTTTTGCATGGGGAGCGCCGGCATGATCGACCAGCTCGAGGCCGCCTTTAATTTTCACCAGCAGGCGCTGGGGCTGCGCCAGCAGCGTCACCAGGTGCTGGCCAGCAATATCGCCAACGCCGATACGCCCAATTACAAGGCGCGAGACATCGACTTCGCCAGCGAGTTGAAGAAGGCTGTCGATCAAGGGCGCCCTGCCGGCGGTGGTCTTGCACTGGCGCGTACTTCCGAGGGCCATCTGGCAGGTCAGGCCATGGCATCGCCGAGGCAAGACCTGCTTTATCGCATTCCCGATCAGCCCAGCCTGGATGGCAATACCGTGGACATGGATCGCGAGCGCACTCAGTTCGCCGATAACGCGGTGCGCTATCAAGCCGCACTGACCATCATGAACAGCCGGATCCAGGGGCTGAAGAACGCCATGCAGCCGGAATAACAACCCGGATCAGACGAAGAGAATCTTACCATGTCGATGTTTTCCGTGTTCGATATCGCTGGCTCGGCCATGAGCGCCCAGTCGCAGCGCATGAACGTCACCGCCAGCAATCTGGCCAATGCCGACAGTGTCGCCGGGCCGGACGGTCAGGCTTACCGCGCCAAGCAGGTTCTGTTCGAATCGCGCCTGGGAGGGCACGGTATCGGTGGTGTTGGCGTACGTGAAGTGGTCGAGGACCCTTCGCCGATGCGCCTGGAGTATCGCCCCGAGCACCCGTTGGCCAACGAAGAGGGCTACGTGACGATGCCCAACGTCGAGCCGGTGCATGAAATGGTCAACATGATTTCGGCTTCGCGTTCCTACCAGGCCAATGTCGAGGTCATGAACACGAGCAAGCAGATGATGCTCAAGACACTCACCCTGGGTGAGGGTTGATCGCCATGTCCAATACCATCGACGCCAATGTCGTCACGCGCTTGAACCAGGGTGGCCCGGCGGCGCGTGATGCCAGCCAGTCGGCCGAGCTGCGCAACAATTTCATGACGCTACTGATCGCTCAGATGCAGCATCAGGACCCGCTCAACCCCATGGATAACCATGAGATGACCACGCAGCTGGCGCAGATCAACACCGTCAGCGGCATCGAGGATCTCAACAAGACGCTGAAAGGCATCACCGAACAGATGAATGCCGGCCAGACCCTGCAGGCCACCGCCCTGATCGGGAAGGGCGTGCTGGTGCCTGGGGACCGTCTGTTGCTCGAGCATGGCGAGGATGGCGAGCTGCACACCACTCCGTTCGGCATCGAGCTGCCCCGCTCTGCCGACAACGTCAGCGTCGTCATCACCAGCGCCAGCGGCCAGGTGATCAACCGCTACGATATCGGGCCGGTCAAGGCGGGTGTGGATTCCTTCGCCTGGGATGGTCGCACAAGCGAAGGTGAGGCAGCCGCCTCGGGCTCCTATCGGGTACGCATCGAAGCTACCAGCGATGGCAAGTCGATAAACGCTACCACGCTCAACTACGCCTTGGTGGGCGGCGTGACACCGCCTGATCAGAACGGCGGCGTGCGTCTCGACCTGGGTGCCATTTATGGCCAGGTCGGACTCGATCAGGTCAAGCAGATTCTCTGAAACGCAACACACGAATCGAGCATAAAAGAGCCGCATCATAGCGGTAAAAAAATTAGCCGGTAGGCAGAGGAACGAAAAAATGAGCTTTTCACAAGCATTGAGCGGCCTGAACTCCCAGTCACAGAAGTTGGGCGCCATTGGCAACAATATTGCCAACTCCCAAACCGTGGGGTTCAAGGGCTCCAACGTCCAGTTCTCGGACGTCTTCGCCAACTCCAAGGTCGGTCTGGGTACGCGGGTCTCGGCGGTGCTGCAGAACTTCAACGAAGGCAACATCGAGTCCACCAACCGCAACCTCGACCTGGCGGTGGCCGGTACCGGCTTCTTCCGCTTCATGGATACCAGCGGCGAGGTGGTTTACTCACGCAATGGCCAGCTCACCATGACCTCGGAAGGCAACCTGATCAACGCCCAGGGCTTCCAGATCATGGGCTATGGCCTGAACGCCGCCGGGCAGGTCCAGGTGGGCGGCCAGCCGGTGCCGCTGAACGTTTCCGCTGAAGAGCTGGCGGCAAGCGCGACCACTCGTGTGGGCACCACGATCAACCTGGATGCCCGGAAAGTACCGAACTCCGATGACCGGAGTAGCGCCGAAGTCAGAACCGATGCCACCGGCACCGTGACGGCCAACATCGATTATCACTACTCCAATAACTTTACCGTCTACGATTCGCTGGGGAATCCCCGCAATATTTCTGTCTACTACGAGAAAGTAGATGAATTTCCGGCGGGCACTCCTGTGCAGAATACCTGGGTCGCTCGTATGGCTCTTGATGGACAGGCGCTGATGGATGGGGCCGCGCCGCGCGATTTCCAGATCAGCTTCGATGCTAACGGCAAGCTGCGAAATAACGTAGGCGCTATTGGCGCTAATGGCACTATCCAGGGAATCGAGTTCCTTTCCAATGACTTCTTCAATGGCGAGCCAGTAGACCTCGAGTTCGACTTGAACCTGGCCGGAACCACTCAGTTCGGTAATACCTCCACCGTCAGCAGCCTGACCCAGAACGGCTATACCTCGGGCACCCTGGTGGGCATCACCATCGACGAGAACGGCACCATCATGCGCAACTACTCCAACGAGCAGTCGCGCCCTGCCGGCCAGATCGCCTTGGCGACCTTCCGTAACCCCGAAGGTCTGACGCCTGCCGGTGACAACGTCTGGCGTGCGTCCAACGAGTCGGGTCAGGAGCTGATCGGTGCACCGGGTACCGGTCTGCTGGGCGGTATCGTATCCGGCGCCATCGAGACCTCCAACGTCGACATGGCGCGTGAGCTGGTCAACATGATCGTGGCGCAGCGGGCCTACCAGGCCAACTCGCAGACCATCAAGACCCAGGACGAACTCCTGCAAACCGCCATCAACCTGCGCTAAGCGTTGATGCAAAGCGCTTAAGGGAGCCGAGTCATGGATCGCATCCTCTATACCGCCATGAGCGGGGCCAAGCAGACCATGGAGCAGCAGTCGGTGGTCAGCCACAACCTGGCCAACGTCTCGACCAGCGGTTTTCGCGCCCAGCTGCATGCCATGCGTGCCGTGCCGGTTCAGGGCGAGGCGGCGCTGCCGACGCGGGTATCGGTCGCCGCCAGCACTCCGGGTAGCGACTTCAGCCCAGGGCCCATCAACCATACCGGGCGTGAGATGGACGTAGCGCTGGAAGCCAATTCCTGGCTTGCCGTGCAGTCCGACGATGGCACCGAAGCCTATACCCGCCGTGGCGACCTTCAGGTGGACGGCGATGGTTTGGTCACCGTGGTCGGTCGTCCGGTGATCGGCGATGGCGGCCCCATCATCGTACCGCTGGGATCGAGCGTCACTATCGGCGCCGACGGCACTCTGAGTGCCATTGGCGAAGGTGAAGGTCCCGAAGCGCTGGTCGACGTGGGGCGACTCAAGCTGGTGACGCCGGAGCAGGCGCTGCTGCGCGGCGATGATGGCCTGTTCCGCATGCCACCCAATGCCGAGGGTGAGGTGGCGCCACTAGAGGCCGATGAGGATGCACGGCTGGCCAGTGGGGCACTGGAGGGCAGTAACGTCAGTGCAGTAGAGGCCATGGTGTCCATGATCGACGTGGCGCGGCGCTACGAAATGCAGATGAAAGTGATCAGCACCGCCGACGAAAACGCCCAGCGGGCCAACAACCTGCTCTCAATTCAAGGCTGATGGCTCCGCAGTGAGCCACGGCCCGTAGGGTCAAGGAAAAAGAAACATGATCAAGTCACTCTGGACGGCCAAGACAGGTCTGGAATCCCAGCAGGTCAAGCTGGACGTCATCTCCAACAACCTGGCCAACGTCAGCACCAACGGCTTCAAGCGCTCACGTGCGGTGTTCGAGGATCTGCTCTATCAGAACCTGCGCCAGCCCGGCGCTCAGAACGACGTGCAGAACCGCCTGCCTTCGGGCTTGCAGGTGGGTACCGGCGTACGCCCTGTCGCTACCGAGCGCCTGCACACCCAAGGTGGGTTGGAGCAGACCGATAACTCTCGAGACCTGGCGATCAACGGCAACGGCTTCTTCCAAGTGCTGATGCCGGATGGGAATACGGCTTATACCCGTGACGGCAGCTTTCAGCTCAACGAGAACGGTCAGATGGTCAATGCCAACGGCTATCCGCTGGAGCCGGCCATCATCATTCCCGACAACGCGCTGTCGATCTCCATTGGCGAAGACGGCATCGTCTCGGTGACCCAGCCTGGCGTCAACCAGGCGCTGGAAGTGGGCCAGATCACCATCTCGACCTTCGTCAACGCGACCGGTCTGGAAAGTATCGGCGGTAACCTCTACCGGGAAACCACCTCTTCCGGCCCGCGTAACGAAGCGATGCCGGGAATGAACGGTGCCGGGCGCTTGTTTCAAGGCTACGTGGAAACCTCCAACGTCAACGTGGTGGAGGAGATGGTCAATATGATCCAGACCCAGCGAGCTTACGAAATCAACAGTCGTGCGGTGCAGACCAGCGACGAAATGCTGTCGCGCCTGAGTCAGCTCTGATAGTCCATCGATGAAATCTCTTGGCCCGTTTTGGTTGGCCGGAAGCGAGTGAGAATGAAAGGTACGGGTACTAATGCGACTACTAGCTCAAGTACTGGTTCGAGTGTGAGGACTTTGGCCGTGCGGGCGACCCTGATAGTGGTTGCCATGGCGGTGCTGGTTCTGGGCGGTTGCGCCCAGGTGCCGCGTGCCTCGGTGGTCGGCGAGCAGGAGCAGATCAGCATCGTGGAGCCGCCGCCGCGAATGGCCAATGGTTCAATCTACCAGGCGCACCGTGGCTCGCAGCCGCTGTTCGAAGATCGCCGTCCGCGCATGATCGGCGACATTCTCACCATCGTGTTGGACGAGCAGGTCAGTGCCAGCAAGAACGCACAGTCAAACATGAATCGCAACGGTTCAGCGGGGCTCGATCTTTCAGCACTGCCCGATGTGTTGGAGCGCCTGGCCGCGCAAGGCATCGACCTATCCGGCAGCATGTCCGGGAATAGCGACTTCGCCGGCGGCGGCGGCTCTCAGGCCAGTAACAGCATGACCGGTACCATCACCGTGTCGGTGCTCGAGGTGATGCACAACGGTAATCTGCGGGTCCGCGGCGAAAAGCAGATCGCCATCAATCAGGGGGTGGAGTTCATCCGCTTCTCCGGGGTGGTCAATCCGCGCACCATCACCGGTCAGAATACCGTTCCTTCCACTTCCGTCGCCGATGCGCGAATCGAGTACGTGGGCAACGGCTATATCAGCGAAGCGCAGCATATGGGTTGGCTGCAGCGCTTCTTCCTCAACATTTCGCCTTTCTGAGCGAGCGCGAGCGAGGCGACCATGATTGATTCGAAGATGCCCAAGCCAAAACGAACCGTTGCACTGGCGGCGAAGCTGCTCCTTCTGACGTGCCTCTGTCTGCTGGCTTTGCCCGCGCAGGCGGAGCGCATACGCGAGATAGCCAACTTTGCCGGGGTGCGTGACAACGTGCTGGTCGGTTACGGCCTGGTGGTTGGCCTCGATGGTACCGGCGACCAGACAATGCAGGCGCCGTTCACCGGACAGAGCCTGACCAATATGTTGTCGCAGCTCGGTATTACCGTACCGCCGGGCACCAACATGCAGCTGCGCAACGTGGCGGCGGTCATGGTCACCGCCGACCTGCCGCCGTTCTCTCGCCCGGGCCAGCGGCTCGACATCAACGTCTCCTCCATCGGCAACGCCCGCAGCCTGCGCGGCGGTACGCTGCTGATGACCCCGCTCAAGGGTGCCGACGGAGATACCTATGCCATAGCGCAGGGCAATATGCTGGTGGGTGGTGCCGGTGCCGCTGCGGGCGGTGCCCAGGTCCAGGTCAACCAGCTGGCGGGCGGCAGAATTCCCGGTGGGGCCATGGTCGAGCGTGAAGTACCGCTGGATCTGGGCGCCAATGCCGGCCTGCTCGAACTCGAGCTCAAGCAGGCGGATTTCGGCACTGCACAGCTCGTGGTCAACGCCATCAACAATGAGTTTGGCCGCCCGGTGGCAGCGGCTCGAGACGGTCGCGTCATCGCGTTGGACGGGCCCATGAACCCGAACTCTCGGGTCAACTTCATGGCTCAGGTAGAGAACATCCGTATTACCCGGAGGGAAGCGCCGGCCAAGGTCATCTTCAATGCTCGCACCGGTTCGGTAGTGATGAACAGTGCGGTGACCCTGCGGCGGGCTGCGGTGGCTCACGGCAATCTTTCGATCGTCATCGATACGCGGTTCCTGGTCAGCCAACCGAACCCATTCGGGCAAGGGACAACGGCTGTCGTACCCGATACCGAAATCGAGATTCAGGAGCAGGACGCTTACCTGCGTGTGGTCGAAGGCGCCGATCTCGTGGATGTGGTCAATGCGTTGAATGCGCTTGGTGCCACGCCCAGCGACCTGATGTCCATACTCGAGGCGCTCAAGGCTTCCGGCTCGCTGCTTGCCGACCTGGAGATCATCTGATGAGCATCCAGGACATGACCAGCCAGTTCGCGCTCGACGTACAGGGTCTCGAGCGGCTCAAGCACACCGCGAGAAACGACGAGGCTGCTGGCCTGCGTGGAGCCGCCCAGCAGTTCGAGGCGCTCTTCCTGCAGATGATGCTCAAGAGCATGCGCGACACCATTCCATCGGGAGGCATGCTCGATAGCCAGCAGGCCGAGTTCTACCAGTCGATGCTCGATCAGCAGTGGGCGCAGACCATGGCAGGGCGCGGTATCGGTCTTGCCGATCATCTCGTCGCCCAGTTGGAAAGTCAGATGGGCATTTCACCGGCGCGCTCCGGCGTGGCCGATCGTGAGCTGAGTGAACTGATTGCAGGTATTCCACGCGGCACCCCCCGGGTATTGAGCGATGCGTTACTGCCGGAGAGCGAGACCGAGCGTGACACCGAGGCATCCTCTGAACGCCGCCGCGAAACACCCGCCGAAGCCATCACCATGCCGGGGAGCTTTCTCGAGGAGCTCGAGGCGGTGCGTGGCGGCTTCATGTCGGCGCTGGATGCCACCGTGCCAACCGTGGCACCAAGCATTCAAACACCTAATCCTGTCGCGGCCACGGCTCCCGCCGTTCGCGCTTCTACTAGTAGCGGGCAGGGCGGTGAGCACGTGCAGCGCTTCATGGAGCGCCTCTCGGCTCCTGCCCAGGCCGCCAGTCGCAAGACCGGGGTGCCGGCCGAACTGATCCTTGCCCAGGCCGCGCTCGAGACCGGCTGGGGGCGCCACGAGATCGCCACCGCCAATGGCGGCAACAGCTACAACCTGTTCGGCATCAAGGCGGGCAGTAGCTGGCAGGGGCGTACCACCGATATCACCACCCACGAATATATCAACGGGCAGCGCACCCGAGTGGTTGACACCTTCCGCGTCTACGGTTCGTTCGAGGAGGCTTTCACCGATTACGCTCGGTTGATCGGTAACAACCCGCGCTATGCGGCCGTCACCACCGCCGGTAGTGCCGAGCAGGCGGCCAGGGCGTTGCAGGCAGGGGGTTATGCCACCGACCCCGCATACGCCGACAAACTGATTGCGGTGATGAACACCATGGGGCCGGTGCGGCAGCGCGATTCGCTGGTCTTCTTCAGCTATTGATTGCGCGTCCAATTCAGCAACCGAGCCCTAAAGTTGGGACCACTCAGGCCGATATAACAGGCATTGGCGAAAGGAAACGACACCATGAGCACCATTTTTTCCGTCGGCCTGAGCGGGCTCAATGCCGCACAGAACGCGCTGAACACCACCAGCAACAACATCAGTAACGTCTACACGCCCGGCTACAATCGTGAGCTGACGATTCTTGGTCAGAGCCGTACCGATGCCGGCGTACAGGTCAATGCCATCCAGCGTCAGTTCAATCAGTATGTCGCCAACCAGCTAAATGCTGCGACCAGCGCTTCCAGTGCGCTCAGGACATACGAGAACCAGATCAGCCAGATCGACAATCTGCTGGCCGACCGTGACGCGGGTCTGGCGCCGCTGATGCAGAAATTTTTCTCTTCTCTTGAGGATCTCGCCGGGGCGCCTTCCGACCCGGCGGCGCGCCAAGGCTTATTGGGTACGGCCAACACCTTGACCGCCCAGTTCCGCGCCTTCGATGGCTACCTGCAGGACATGCAGGTAGGGATCAATGGACAGATCAAGGACGAAGTCACCCAGATCAACAACCTGACCGAGCAGCTTTCGACGCTCAATCGCGAGATCGCCCTGGCCCGGGCGCGCAGCGGCGAGGCGCCCAACAGTCTGCTAAATCAGCGCGATCAGCTGGTAGCCGAACTCAGCGAGCGTATGGACATCCGCCTGGATATCCAGGACGGCAAGACCTATAACATCAGTCTGCCGAACGGTCAGCCGCTGGTGTCCGGTACCAACCACTATCGCCTGGAAGCGATGGAAGCCCCCAACGACCCGCAGCGCGTCGTGCTTGGCTACCGCGATTCCGGTGGCAGTCTGGTACCTTTGGCGGAAAACACCATCAAGGGTGGTACTCTCGGCGGACTGATGACCTTCCGTGCCGAGACGCTCGACAAGACCCAGAATCAGATCGGACAGCTCGCCGTGTCGCTCGCGGTCGGTTTCAACGAGCAGCACCGCCTCGGTCAGGACTTGGACAACAACCAGGGCACCGACTTCTTCAGCATCGGTCAACCCCAGGCTTACTCCAATCCACGCAATACCGGCGGGGCGGAAGTCGTTGCCACCAGCTTCGATGCGGCCAATATCGATAAGCTGCGCTCCACCGATTACACCATCCGCTTCCAGGATGGTGAGCCTCAGGTCATCCGCAAGGACAACAACCAGGCAGTGCCTGCCAGTGAAGTCAACTGGGATGCCGCCAACTCGACGCTCAGCTTTGGTGGAATTACCCTCGAGTTCAGCGGTACGCCCAACAACGGCAACCGCTACGAAGTGCAGCCGGTGCGGCGTGCCGCGGCAAACTTCGAATCGACTATCGTCGATCTGGACAAGATCGCTGCGGGCAGCTTCGTGGCCACTTCAGGGAATCTTGCCGTTTCCGGTATGCGTGCCGAGGCTGGCGCCTTTGCCAACGGCACGGCGCATGACTTTAGCCTGTCGACCGCAGGAGGACTCACCACCGTCACGGCACCGGTCGATACGACGACGTTCACCGTCAATGGTGAAGCCTACGACGATACGGTCGGTATCGTGGCGGGGGATCGTATCAACTTGGACGGTATCGAATTCGTCGTCGGTAGCATGCCTGGTGAGGGTGAGGCAGCCAGTCTGACGATCTCCATTGCCGCTTCCGGCACGGGAGACAACCGCAATGCCCTGGCACTTCAGAACCTGCAAAGCAAGGCAATGGTAGGTGGCCGTTCATCGCTCAGCCAGGCCTATGGTGGCATGGTCAGCGACGTGGGCAACCGCACCAATATCGTCAAGGTCAATCTCGATGCCCGCCAGGGTCTCACCGATCAGCTGCGCGCAGTTCAGCAGTCCGAATCGGGTGTCAACCTGGACGAGGAGGCGGCCAACCTGATTCGTTTCCAGCAGTTCTACATGGCTAACGCCCGAGTCATCGATACCGCCTCCACGGTGTTCGATACCATCCTCGGCCTGCGTAACTAAACACGGAGTCCACAACGATGCGAGTCAGCACCGTTACCATGTACGAGCAGAGCGTCTCGGCCATGAACCGCCAGCAGGGTGACTTCCTCAAGGTCGGTCAACAGATTGCCAGCGGCCGTCGCGTGGTCAACCCCTCCGACGACCCTCAGGCTGCTTCACGGGCGGTCGGGGTGTCCCAGGCCAAGGCAGTGTCCCAGCAGTTTGCCGATGCCCGGGTATCGGCGCGCAACACCCTGTCTCAGGGTGAAAGTGTCCTGAACAGCGTCGCCGATGCCATCACCAGTGCCAAGACGCTGCTGGTGCAGGCAGCAAGCGATACCTTGAGCGACGTTGACCGCCAGTCTGTAGCCTCTGAACTTCGCGGCATCTACGAGACGTTGATCGGTCAGGCCAATGCCACCGATGGCAACGGCCGTTACCTTTTTGGTGGCTATCAGGACAATTCGCCCCCTTTTGCGCGCACCACTGGCGAAGGCGTTTCCGGCACCCAGTACCGGGGGGACGAGAATACCCGCGAGCAGCGTATCGATGCCTCCCGGCTGATGCCGGTGGCCGACAACGGCAAGGCCATCTTCCAGAGCGTACCTTCCGGCGCCGGCTATGTGGCCCGGGCGGAACGCGACAGTGCGCCTGCTGAAGCCAGCTCGCTGGGTGTTCAGGACGGCTTCTATGCCAACGCCGGTTCGGTGAACTTCACCGGTGGACCGAACCGCGTCGATGCCAACAACGAGCACTTCGGCAAACCCTTCGAGCTGGAATTCGGCACCAATGAAGACGGCATGCCGGTGTTCAGCGTCAGTGTCGTTGAGCTGGATGGCTCGCGCACCCCTATCGTAACTGAGCAAGCCTACGAATCAGGCAGGAGCGTCAGTTTCGGCGGTATCAGTATTACCCTCGAGGGGACTCCCGCTGATGGCGACCAGCTTCAACTGCGCCCCGCCAACGATGCCAATGCCAACACCGACCTGTTCAAGTCGCTCAAGGACGCTATCGATCTGCTGGAGCTGGACCAGGAAGGGACGCCCGAAAATCGCGCTCATTATCGCAATACCATCAATACGGTGATGCGCGAGCTGGACAACAGTCTCGATAACGTTTTGACGGTGCGAGCTTCCATGGGTGCTCGGCTCAATGAGCTAGACGTGGTCGATGCCGTTGGCGGCAACCGCATGATGAACTACGAAAAGACGCTCTCCGATCTGGTCGATCTGGACTACGCCAAGGCAATTGCCGATTACAGCTTGCGTCAAGTCGGCTTGCAGGCGGCACAGAAAGCCTTTGTCGACGTCAAGAGCTTGTCACTGTTCAATTTCCTGTAAGTATCCTGGCAGGGACGCCGCGCCCCTTGGGCAATGTATCCAGTTTTACGGTTCCCTGCAGACCCCATGGTCATGAGCCACGGGGTCTCTTTTCGCCGCTCCGGCTTGCCGGGGCGGTTTTTTTTAACTCTCCTTGTGCGCAGCCTGGCACGGAACGGTGGTTCAGGTGAGTGGAGCCAGTGCCTCGATAAGCGAGTAGATGAACTGTATGCCGTTGCTGAACAGGCGCTGCAGGAAGCGTGACATATCGGTCATGAGTACCATCAGCAGTATCAGGCCGACGGTGAGCGAGGTGGGGAAACCGATGTTGAATACCGTCAGCTGAGGCGCGGAACGGTTGAGGATGCCCATGGACAGGTTAATGATGAGCAGTGAGCCCACCAGGGGCAGGGCCAGGGACATGCCTGCCACGAAGATGGTGCCACCGTAGCGTACCAGCATCTCGAAGGCGGCGGGATTGAAGCCTCCAATACCGATGGGCAGGCCATAGAAACTCGATACCAGGGCTTCTAGCACCATCAGGTGACCACCCAATGCCAGAAACATCAGCAAGGTGATCATGAAGAAGATGCGCGAGAGGATCATGGTGTTGGTGCCGCTGCCGGCATCGAAGAACGAGGCGAAGGCCAGGCCCATCTGCAGGCCGATGAATTCCCCGGCGGCTTGTACCACGGCAAAGATGACATGCATCACCAGACCGATGGCGATGCCGATCAGCATCTGTTCCACGATGATGCCGAACCCCGCCCACGACATGATCGGTACGTCGGGCATGGGCGGTAAAACCGGAGCGATGACCAGCGTGATCAGGAAAGCCAGGCCGATCTTGGCCTGGTTGGGCACGCTGGAGTGGCCCCACAGCGGGGCGGCCTGGAAGAACGCCAGGATGCGTACGAAGGGCCACAGCAGCAGTACCAGCCAACCGTGCAGCTGATCGAAGGTCACCTCGACCATGAGCGTCTCACATCAGCATGCTGGGGATGCTGGTAAACAGGTTGCGTGTAAAGTCCACGATCAGGCCTAGCAGCCACGGGCCGGACAGCACCAGCACGGTGAAGACCCCCAGAATCTTGGGAATGAACGAGAGCGTCATCTCGTTGATCTGGGTAGCGGCCTGGAACAGACTCACGATCAGACCGGTGAGCAGGGCGGTGATCAGCAGGGGGGCCGCCAGGAACAGCGTGACGCGCATGCCCTGATAGGCAATGCTCATGACCATTTCCGGTGTCATTGTGACTCCTTGCCGAAAGTTTGCGCTCGGCCTGGTGTTTTTGCGTTCAAATGAAGAAGCTCTCCGCCAGCGAACCGATAATCAGC
>NZ_JBYCKL010000027.1:0-6492 GCF_057473365.1 Halomonas sp. TH-94 | reverse complement strand
GGCCGTTGCGCTGCGCGAAGCAGGCATGCAGATGGACGTGCTCATCGAGCTGCATCTGGGGCCGGACATGCTGCTCGCCGCCTCGGGCCTGGAGGCAGGCCTTGTCGGCACGCTTCAGGTGCGTCAACAGGACGGGCCGGTGCAGCTGTTCGGTGAAGTCAACCTGACCGATGGACGTTTCCGTGCCTTTGGGCAGGACCTGCTGATTCGTCAGGGCCAGCTGCTCTTCAGCGGTCCCCCGGACCAGCCGCTGCTCGACTTCGAGGCGATTCGCAATCCGGACGTGACCGAGGATGGCGTCATTGCCGGTCTGCGGGTCACCGGGTTTGCCGCTGAGCCGAGTCTGGCGATTTTCTCCGAACCAGCCATGGAAGAGGCCCGCGCGCTCTCCTATCTGCTGCGCGGGCGCGCGCCCAGGGATGGCGATGCCGATGGGGCCCTGACTTCGGCGCTGGTCGGTCTGGCGCTGGGTCAGACCGGCGGTGTCGTCGGAGCCCTCGGCCAGGCATTCGGCATCGATGATCTGGCACTGGAGACCACCGGTGTGGGCGATGACAGCCAGGTGGTCGTCAGCGGCTACCTGACGGAGGATCTGCGTGTCAGCTATGGTGTAGGTATTTTCTCACCGATTGCGGAGCTGACGCTGCGCTACACGCTATGGCGCAACCTGTACGTGCAGGCCGTGTCCGGCGCCGCTCAAGCCGTCGACCTGGTCTACATATTCAGCCGTCCGGGGCGCCCGCCACGGCTGGACGGCGATCCATGAGCCCGTTCAGCGCGTCCAACACGAGGAAATCGCCATGATCATCGATCCAGCCGAGGCTCTGCCCGGCCGCGACAAGCCGATTCGTATCTCCGCCGTCCATGCTGTCAGTGGGCGGTCGATGGCACCGCCATTTCCCGAGGGCCACGGGGAGATCGTTCTTGGCCTCGGCTGCTTCTGGGGGGCGGAGCGTCTGTTCTGGCAGCTCCCGGGGGTTCATGTCACGGCGGTGGGCTACGCCGGTGGCGTGACACCCAACCCCACCTACGAGGAGACCTGCACCGGGCGGACAGGCCATGCCGAAGTGGTGCAGGTGATATACGACCCGCACGAGATAGACCTCGAGACCCTCCTCAGGGTGTTCTGGGAGGCGCACGACCCCACCCAGGGCATGCGTCAGGGCAACGATGTCGGCAGCCAGTATCGCTCCGCCATCTACGCCACCGACGATTCGCAGCTCGCTACCGCCAAGCGGAGCCGCGACGTCTACCAGGATTCACTGACCCGGGCCGGTCGGGGTCAGATCACCACCGAAATCGCTCCCCTGAAAACCTTCTACCTGGCGGAGGAGTACCACCAGCAGTACCTGCACAAGAACCCAGGCGGTTACTGCGGGCTGAAAGGCACAGGGGTCAGCTGCCCGATCGGCTGAGACGTGACCCTGCGATGGTCGGCCAGGAAGGTCCCTTGTCGGCCCAGCATGCCAGCTCCTCGGCGAGTCGCCGTGCCAGCCAGGGTTGAAGGCGATGCCCGCGCCGTTCCAAGAAGCCGACGTGGCCACCGTGGTGGGAGATCTCGAGACGAACCGCATCGGCAGGTGGCGGAAGCCGCTCATAGAGGCCAGCCGGCATGAAGGGGTCGTCGTCGGCATGCAGGATCAGTGTCGGCAGCTCGATTTCACCTAGCAAGCGGCCGGCGGAGGCGCGCCGATAATAATCGCCGGCGTCGCGAAAGCCATGCAGCGGGGCGGTAACTGCATCGTCGTACCCACGCAAGCTGTCGATGCGTGACAGCGTCTCGGCATTCAGCGCCAGTGGCAGTTCGCCCCGCTCCAGCCTGGGGCCGACCTTGTCCTTCAGCGCGTTCAGAAGGTGGCGTTCGTAGACCCGAGCGAAGCCCTGGTGCAGGGTCTCGGCGCACGCCGCGAGATCGAGAGGCGCGCTGACGATGATAGCGCCGGCCAGGTCGAGGCCGCCGCCCTGTTCGGCTACCAGTTTCAGCAGCATGTTCCCACCCAGCGAGACGCCGGCAGCCACCTTCAGCGCCTTGGGGTAGCGCCGGGATAGCTCGCTGATCAGCCAGTAGGCATCGGCGGTGTCGCCACTGTGGTAGGCACGAGGCAGGCGGTTCGGCAGACGGCCACAGCCGCGGAAGTGCATCAGCACGGCACGCCAGCCCATCCGGCTCGCGGTGTCGAGCAGCCAGCGGGCATAGGGGGAACGAAACGACCCTTCAAGCCCGTGAAACAACACGAAAAGCGGTGCGTCCGCTGCGGCTGGCCCAGGCTTGACCCAGTTGAGCTCGACGAAGTCGCCATCCGGTAATTCGAGATTTTCGATGTCACGAGCGAGCCGGGGGCAGGGCAGCAGACGCGGCAACAGGGTCTGAACGTGCGGGTTGCTCAATCCGCGCGGGGCAATAAAGTCGGCCTTCCGCTGCCGATGTCTCATCTCGCTTACTCGTTCTCTGCCGTCAGGTTTCGTGGCTGCGTCAGGGTGACGACCACATTGTCCTCGATACGAATGCCGCCATGAGGCGCCAGGCGCTCGACCAGCTTCCAGTTGATCTCTCGCGATGCACGTTCACTCTTCAGTGGCTCGAGCAGCATGGGGATGATGTAGAGGCCCGGTTCAATCGTGACCGCCATTCCCGCTTCCAGTTCCCGGGTCAGCCGCAGTGCGGGATGCGCGTCGGGCGGTGGCAGGGGGCTGCCGTCGGCCGCGATGCGACCGGCCACATCATGTACCTGGATACCCAGCAAGTGGCCCAGCCCGTGAGGACAGAAGGCGCGGGTGACGCCCTGGGCGACGGCAGCCTCGGCCGAGCCGATGACCAACTCGCTGTCCACCAGCAAGGCGCCGAGCAAACGGTGCATCTGTTCATGCAACTCGACGAAGCTGATACCGGGGGCCAAGGCAGCAACCAATTGCTGCTTGATCTCGTGCATGGCTGGTACCAGCGCAGCGAAGGCGGGGTCGGCATCCGGGCCCGGCCAGCTGCGCGTGATATCGGCACAATAGCCTCGGTAACGGCACCCCGCATCGATCAGCAGACTCCGGCGCGAAGCAGGGGAAAGATGGTCGTAATGCTGGTAGTGCAGTACCGCACCATGAGCGTCGAGGCCTATGATGTTGCCATACGGCACTTCGCTTTCACGCTGACGCGAGGCCTTGAGATAGGCCAGCTGTATGTCCAGCTCGCTATCGCCGGCGAGAAAGGCCTCCCGGGCGGCCCGGTGCCCATGCAGCGCCATGCGGTTGGCTTCGCTCAGGCAGGCGATCTCGTACTCGCTCTTGCGTACGCGACCCTCATCCAGCGCCTTCAGCAGGGCGGGCGGATTGCAATCGGCCGCGAGAGTGCTGGCCATCTGAGGCGAGACGTCGCCGATCACGGCAAGCCGATCGACCTTCACCTCAGGCGCTGTATCGAAGCGGCCGGTGATCACCTCGAGATGTTCGACCCAAGCCTCATCGGGCAGGCTGGGCGCCAGATGCCAGAAGTCGTCAGGAGCATGGAAAAAGCACACGGTAGACCTGCCCGGCCGGACCAGCACCCAGCTGTGCGCGAGGCCAGACTGGCCGGTCCAGTGCTGGAAATGACCGTAACTCTGGAAGCTGGCGTGCTGGTCATCGCCGTAGTGCAGCGTTGGGTGGCCACTGTAGATGAGCACACCATCGTAGCCTAGCGCGTCGAGTCGATCGGCATAGCGTCGCTCGAGCGCCGCGAGGTGTTGTCGCTGAAGAGTATCGAGTGCGTCGGGCATGGGGGCTTCCGGCTAGGGGCTTCGATCCAGTGTATGACGTGAGTCGGCGTGCGACGAGAGGGTCGGCTCAGCAGCTGTCCGGCGTCGGCTGGAGGCGGTCGATGCGGTACAGGGTGGCCACTTGATCCAGGCCCTCGACGGAGCAATCGAGATCGGTGATGCGCCCATCGCCCAGGCCGTAGATCCAGCCGTGGACGGAAATCGGCTGGCCGCGCTGCCAGGCGAGCTGAAGGATCTTGGTGCGACACAGGTTGTTCACCTGGGCCTTGACGTTGAGCTCGCACATGCGGTCGATCTGCTGTTCCAGCGACAAGCCGCCCAGCGCCGAACGATGATGACTGTACAGTTCGCGTACCGAGTGCAGCCAGTAATCCACCATGCCGCAATCACCGCCCACCACGGCGGCTCGCACGCCGCCACAGCCATAGTGTCCTACCACCATGATATGCCTGACTTGCAGCACATCGACGGCATACTGCACGACGGAGAGTGCGTTCATGTCGTTGTGGTGCAGAAGATTGGCGACGTTACGATGTACGAACACTTCGCCTGGGGGAAGCGAGACGATCTGGTTGGCCGGTACCCGACTGTCCGAGCAGCCGATCCACAGATAGTTGGGATTCTGCTGGCGGGAAAGACGTGTGAAGTACTCGGCGTCCTCGCGGCACATGCGTTCTGCCCATATCCGATTGTTCTCCAGCAAGCGATCGATTTCTGAGTTCATGGCTGAGTCCGTCCGGGGATCAGGGCAGGGGAGGGGCCGGCTCCTTTTACCGCCATGCACCGAAGCGGTCAACCGGCCTACGCAAGGAACACATCATCTCACACGGCCGTGTCGGCGCTGGTATGATCGTGCGCTGAGACCGGGCACGCCATTTGGCCCGACGGAGACGAGGAGAAAAGCGTGTCAGACTTCGACTATGACCTGTTCGTGATTGGCGCTGGATCGGGAGGAGTGCGCGCTGCCCGCACTGCAGCTGCAGCCGGCGCCAGAGTGGCCGTTGCCGAAGATCGCTACCTGGGCGGTACCTGTGTCAATGTGGGTTGTGTGCCCAAGAAGCTCTACTCCTATGCCGCCCATTTTCATGACGCCTTCCAGGATGCCCGTGGCTTCGGCTGGCACCTGCCTCAGGCTCCGCGCTTCGACTGGGCCACCCTGCGTGACAACAAGACGAGTGAGATCAAGCGGCTCAATGAGATATACGGGCGGCTGCTGGACAACGCCGGCGTCGAGCTGATCAATGGCCGAGCAAGGGTCGTGGATGCCCACCGCATCGAAATAGGGGGCACTGCCTATAGTGCCGCCAAGATACTGGTGGCCGTCGGCGGGTGGCCCTGGGTGCCCGACTTTCCCGGTCGCGAGCTGGCGGTGACCTCGAACGAGGTATTCGACCTGGAGAGCATGCCCAAGCGCTTCCTGGTACTCGGCGGGGGTTATATCGCCGTGGAATTCGCCAGCATCTTCAACGGGCTGGGCGGTGAGTCACATCTGGTCTATCGCGGCGAACTCTTTCTGCGAGGTTTCGACCGTGAAGTGCGTGAGTTCACTCGTGAACAGATGGCCGCCAAGGGCGTCAACCTGCATTTCGAAACCAACATCGAGAGTATCGAGAAAGTCGAAGGCGGGCTTCTGGTGTCGCTGACCAACGGCGAGTCCCTGGAAGTGGATGCCGTGCTGGCTGCCACCGGTCGCAAGCCCAATCTCGAGGGAGTCGGTCTCGATGAGCTGGGCATCGAGCTCAACCCCGACGGCACCGTCAAGGTGAACGATCGGTTCGAAACCTCGGTTCCGTCGATTCTGGCGTTGGGGGACGTGACGGGTGGGCCGGAGCTGACTCCCGTGGCATTGGCGGAAGCGATGCATCTGGTCCAGCATCACTTCGGCGATGCGCCACCGGCTCCTATGGACTATCGCAATATTGCCACGGCGGTGTTTTGTCATCCCAACATCGGCACGGTGGGAATATCGGAAGAGCAGGCACGCAAGGAGTATGACGCAATACGGGTATACCGCACCGATTTCAGGCCGATGAAACACACCCTGTCAGGCAGCGACGAGCGGTGCCTGATGAAGCTGATCGTCGATGATGCCAGCGACGTGGTGGTAGGCGCCCATATGGTGGGGGAAGAGGCCGGCGAGCTTATTCAGGGCATTGCCATTGCCGTCAGGGCTGGACTCACCAAGGCCGACTTCGATGCCACCGTGGGTATCCATCCGACGGCAGCGGAGGAGTTCGTCACCATGCGCACGCTCTCGCGACGCTGAATACGTGCTGTGCAACCTTTGATCGGGCCGCCTCTTCAGGCGGCCCGAACTCGTTCTGGTAGCGGGTGAATCCTGGTCTAGACTAGTCGTCAGGAAGCGCCCGAATGTACTTCCTGGTGGTAGCCGCTGCGCCTGGGTAGGAAATTCTTGATAATTTTTTGTTATGCAACTGTGCTCAAGTCATAACGGCTGTTTTGATTTGTCGAAGAGCCCTGTTATCATTATCAGCATCATCGCTACAGCGAAATCAGACAATGAACATGACACCGCAGCCTTTCACTCCTTCCGCTGACCTGGCCCGCCCCAGCGTGGCTGACGCCGTGGTCGGCAGCGATGCTTCACCCTTGTTTATCCGCAAACCGAATCCTGACGACGGCTGGGGCATCTACGAGCTGGTCAAGTCCTGCCCGCCACTCGACGTCAACTCCGCCTACGCCTATTTGCTGCTTGCGACCCAGTTTCGCGACACCTGTGCCGTTG
>NZ_JBYCKL010000026.1:0-32111 GCF_057473365.1 Halomonas sp. TH-94 | reverse complement strand
GGTCTTCTCCGGCATGGAAAAGGTGCTGACCGGTCATGAAGGCACGGCGCGGCGAACCGGCGTGGGCTTGCAGTATCGCATGGCCGGCAAGTCCGGCACGGCGCAGGTGTTCTCGCTTGGGCAGGATCAGCGCTACAACGCGGAAGAACTGGCAGAACGACTGCGCGACCACGCGCTGTTCATGGCGTTCGCTCCGCTGGAGGATCCGCAGATAGCCGTGGCCGTGATCGTGGAAAATGCCGGTGGTGGCAGCACCCACGCCGCTCACCTGGCACGGGCCATGAGCGATGCCTGGCTGCTGGAAGAGGAGGCTCCCGATGCCGACGAAATTCGCGAGGCGATGGAGAACGACAACAGCACCGTGGCGGGGAACTGAGCGATGGCGTTGAGCCTTTTGACGAAAGGATTGCGTGCCCGACCGGTAAGAGCGCCGGAAAGCGGTATTTCGCGGCGCAAAAGCCTTTGGGAGCGTACCCATCTCGACCCCTGGCTGCTGCTGCTGCTGCTGGTCCTGCTGATCGTCGGGCTGGGGGTGCTTTATAGTGCCAGCGGTCAGCGTGTCGACGTGGTCATGGCGCAAGGCTCTCGCTTCGTGGTCGCGTTCCTGGTGATGCTGGTGCTGGCACAGCTGCAGCCGGTTACCCTGATGCGTTGGGCGCCATTGCTGTATGGCGTCGGCTTGCTGATGCTCATCGCGGTCGAGTTGGTGGGAGACGTAGGCATGGGCGCCCAGCGCTGGTTGGTCATACCCGGCGTCATTCGCTTCCAGCCATCCGAGCTTATGAAGCTGGCCATGCCGTTGATGCTGGCTGCCTGGCTGAGCCGGCGACAGCTGCCGCCGCGCTGGAAGGAGCTGGTGGTATGCGCCGTGTTGCTCGGCCTGCCGGTCATGCTGATCGCCAAACAGCCGGACCTGGGTACCTCGCTGCTGGTTGCCTGCGCAGGCGTCTTCGTGGTGCTCCTGGCCGGCCTCTCCTGGCGCTTCATCGCCCTGCTGGGCATAGCGGTTGCATCGGCACTGCCACTGCTATGGGCCAACCTGCACAACTACCAGCGTCAAAGGGTGCTCACCTTTCTCAATCCCGAGAGCGACCCGCTTGGTGCCGGCTGGAACATCATTCAATCGACCACTGCCATCGGCAGCGGTGGGCTGTGGGGCAAGGGCTGGCTCCAGGGCACGCAGTCGCAGCTGGAATTCCTGCCGGAGCGCCATACCGATTTCATCGTGGCGGTACTGGGCGAAGAGTTCGGCCTGGTCGGCATGCTGCTCATCCTGCTGCTTTACCTGCTGATCGTGATCCGTGGGCTGTGGCTGGCCTCGGCAGCGCACGATACCTTCGGCCGGCTCCTGGGAGGGAGCATCATCCTGACATTTTTCATTTATGTCTTCGTCAACGTGGGCATGGTCAGCGGCATTCTGCCCGTGGTCGGGGTGCCGCTTCCGCTGGTGAGCTACGGGGGCACCTCCAGCGTGACCTTGCTGGCGGGATTCGGTATTCTCATGTCGATTCATGGGCACCGTCGCCTGCTGCCGCGCTAGCTGGCGGCAGCGTGGGTTCAAGCGACTAGGCCCCGGTCAGGGAGTGGCACAAGCATGACGCCTGCGTGTAAGTGGAAAGGAACTGGGGTCGCTGCCGTGACGGCAACGGTCCTGGGATTGCTGGCACCGTCGATCCAGGCGGCGGATTTCAGCCCTGCGGAGCATGAGGGTGCCAGGCAACTGATGAACGAGCTTGTCGAGCGCGGGATCGAACGCGATTGGCTGGAAGGCGCCTTGGAGCAGGCCGTTTTCCAGCAGGGCGTGCTCGACGCCATGGAGGGGGCGGCAGAGCGTCGCTTGCGTTGGGACGAGTACCGCGAGATCTTCCTGCAGCCTGAACGCATTGCGCGTGGAGTCGATTTCATCGAGGCGCATGAAGACGCCTTCCTGCGGGCCCAGGCCGAGTACGGCGTGCCACCCGAAATCATCGCCGCCATCATCGGGGTCGAAACCAGCTATGGGCGTTTCACCGGTCGCCACCGCGTGATCGACTCGCTCCCGACGTTGGCCTTCCACCACCCCGTTCGCGGTAACTTCTTTCGTGGCGAACTTGCAGCCTTTCTCGAAATCGCTCATGAGCAGGATGTGGATCCCGGTAGCTTGAAGGGCTCCTATGCCGGTGCCATGGGTTACCCCCAGTTCATTCCCACCAGCTACCGTGCCTATGCCGTCGATTTCGACGGCGATGGGCTGCGCGACCTGTGGACCAACCCGGTCGATGCCATCGGGAGCGTGGGCAACTACTTCGCCGAGCATGGCTGGCTCGCCGATCAGCCCATTTATCATGACGCTCAAGGGCCCGACGATGGGCCACCTTCCGACATCGATTTCAACCGGACTCAGCGGCCCTATGTCGAATTAGACGAGCTGGCGCAGGCGGGAATCGTATCTGAGGTCGAACTCGACAGCGGGCAGCGCGTCATTCCGCTGGCGCTGGAGACCGACGAGTCGTCCTGGCGCTTCCGGCTGGGTCTCGACAATTTTTATGTCATCACCCGTTACAATCACAGCCACCTCTATGCCATGGCCGTGACGGAATTGGCAGAGGAGATCGCCGCCTTGCGTGAACTCATGCCGTTGACGGACGAGCCGGCTGCCCAACAGGGGGATGAGACATGAGAGCGCTTTGGGCGATGCTGGCGGTGACGACACTGCTGGCCGGCTGTGCAGGTAGCGGGTCGAACACCACGGCTCAGAGAGAGAGTGGTGCGCGACAGCCTGCACCGGCGCCTGCTGCAAGCGGTGGACGCTACGCCTTGAACAGCGACGCCTACCCGGAGAATCCGCCCGATGTAAGCCAAATCCCTGACGCCGTGCCGCGCGTCGAGGCCCCTTCGCGCGGGGGCAATCGACCCGTCTATGAAGTCTGGGGGAAAACCTACAACGTACTGCCCGACGCTCGCGGCTATGCGCGCCAGGGAACCGCATCCTGGTATGGTGAGAAGTTTCATGGCTACGCCACTTCCAATGGCGAAATCTACGACATGTTCGAGATGACGGCGGCCCATCGCTCGCTGCCGCTGCCTACCTATGCACGGGTCACGAGTCTTGAGAACGGGCGTTCGGTC
Source organism: Halomonas sp. TH-94 (assembly GCF_057473365.1). Lineage (NCBI taxonomy): Bacteria > Pseudomonadati > Pseudomonadota > Gammaproteobacteria > Oceanospirillales > Halomonadaceae > Halomonas > Halomonas sp. TH-94. The sequence goes on along the minus strand of NZ_JBYCKL010000026.1, from coordinate 29,003 downwards.
ATCGTTCGGGTCAACGATCGCGGACCCTTTCACAACGACCGAGAGATCGATCTCTCCTATGCCGCTGCTGCCAGGCTGGACATCCTCGATCGTGGCACCGGCCGAGTGAAGGTCGAAGCGATCGATCCCGTGGTGTGGCTGGCGGAAAACGGCGGCAATCAGGCGAACCGCTCGACTGCCGCCGCTGTCCAACCGGCGGCCGATAATTCGCGCAACGGCGGTGCACCCGTGCAGGCCGCTGCCGCAACGCCACGCGCCGAGGTCGCCGCAACAAGCGACGCTCGCAGCGACGCCGGTGGCGGGGCACCGATCTATCTGCAGATAGCGGCTCTGGGGTCTGCCGATAATGCTCAGGCGTTGAAGACACGCCTCGAAAGCGAGCTGTCCCACCCCGTGCGGGTGGCGGATAACACCGGTATGTATCGGGTGCAGGTCGGACCCCTTGCGCATGCCGGGCAAGTCGAGCCCGTCCGCGATGAGCTGAGGCGCGCCGGCTTCGAACAGGCCTTTATCGTCAACGGCGCCGATTGAACGGCGCCTTCCCTTGTTATTCTCGACGCAATGATGAGATTCATGCCCATGCGAGTGCAGTCCCTCCGTTTCCGCCCGCGGCTATTGTCCCTAATGCTGTTCGGCCTGCTGCTGTTAACCTCCCAGGCGCTGGCTCAGGCCATACCAACGCCACAGACGATGATTCCTGCGCCGCCTCAGATCGCGGCGAAATCGTGGATATTGATGGATGCGGATAGCGGCAGGGTGCTGGTGGAGCACAACGCCGATGAACGTCTCCCACCGGCAAGCCTGACCAAGCTGATGACTGCCTATCTGGTGGAGCGCGAGCTGGATCGTGGCAACATCAATCTTGACGACACGGTCCGTGTCAGCGAAAACGCCTGGCGTACCGGTGGGTCCAAGATGTTCATCGAGGTCAACACCGAGGTGACGATTCGCGACCTGCTCTACGGCATCATCATCTCGTCGGGTAACGACGCCAGCGTGGCCGTGGCCGAGCATCTGGCCGGTGGCGAGGCACCGTTCGCCGACCTCATGAACCAGCACGCCACTCGCCTGGGTCTGCACAATACCAGTTTCGCCAACGCCACCGGTCTGCCGCATCCCGAGCAGTACTCCTCGGCGCGAGACATGGCCTTGCTGTCTCAGTACATCATCAACGACTATCCCGAGCACTACGCGGTCTACGCCGAAAAGTACTTCACTTACAACGACATTCGCCAGCCCAACCGTAACCGGCTGCTGTGGCGTGACGCCACGGTCGATGGGCTCAAGACCGGCTGGACCACCGAGGCGGGCTATGGCCTGGTGGCCTCGGCCAAGCGTGATGACATGCGCTTGATTTCGGTGGTGATGGGTACCAATTCCGAGGAGTCGCGAGCGCAGGAAACCCAGAAGCTGCTCAGCTACGGGTTCCGCTACTACGAAACGCTGAAGCTCTACGATCAAGGAGCCGTTCTGAACTCGCCGCGTATCTGGGGGGGTGACAGCAACGAGCTGCGGGTCGGCGTGGATCGCGACGTGGCCATGACACTGCCGCGGGCGCGCAACGAAGAACTCAGCGCACGGCTGGACATTCGTCAGGATCTCACCGCCCCTGTCAGTCTCGGCGACCGTGTCGGAACCCTCGAAGTACGTCTCGGCGAGGAAGTGGTGGGCGAGCATCCGCTGGTGGCCCTCGAATCGATCGAAGAGGGCGGACTGTTCAAGCGGCTGTTCGATCAGGTTCGACGTTTCTTCAGCAATCTGCTGGGGGGCTGGTTCTAGCTCGGCGGCTCTCGAACCGCCGTTTGACCGGTCTTGGTCGCAGGTTGAAAGTTGAGTAAAATACTCGGATATTGCCATCGAGAGCTTCGGTCCAGAGAGAGCCATGTCAGACGATAAACTTCGCGACCTGCGCCGGATGTCGGCGACGAGCCCATCGGCGGCGGCGCCGACGATAACCTTTCCCTGCGACTACCCCATCAAGGTGGTGGGTGATGCTGCCGAGGATTTCACCGCCACCGTCTGCCAGGTGGTGCTGCGCCACGACGCCAGCTTCGATGCCACCCGCATCGAAGTGATCGAGAGCCGTACGGCGCGATTCCTCTCCGTTCGGCTGACCCTTCGCGCGACCGGCGAGGCGCAGATCAAGGCACTGTTCGACGATCTGAAGGCCACCGGGCGCGTCCACATGGTGGTGTAAATGGCGACAAGCGCCAGCGGCGTTGCACCCATCGCTCTTCTGAGCTTGGGGCGACGCCCCTATCTTCCGGTGTGGCAGACCATGCGCGAGCTCACCGATAGTCGTGACGAAAGCACGCCTGATCAGCTGTGGCTGGTGGAGCACGAGCCGGTCTTCACCCAAGGGCAGGCCGGCAAACCCGAACACCTGCTGATGCCTGGCGATATTCCTGTGGTACAAACGGATCGTGGTGGGCAGGTGACCTATCATGGGCCGGGCCAGGTGGTGCTGTACCCACTGCTCGACGTGCGCCGAGCACGCCTCGGCGTTCGCGACCTCGTGACGGCACTCGAGAATGCCGTCATCGCCGTTCTTGCCGAGTATGGGGTCGAGGCACGGGCACGCGCCGATGCGCCCGGGGTCTACGTCGGTGAAGCCAAGATCGCCTCGCTGGGGCTGCGCATCCGGCGTGGCGCGAGCTATCACGGAGTCGCTCTCAATGTCGATGTCGACCTTGCCCCGTTCCAGCGTATCAACCCCTGCGGCTATGCCGGCATGGCCATGACACGTATTGCCGATCTCGTTACTGCCCCGCCCTCGGTAGAGCGGGTCGGTTTAGATATGGCTCGGTGCCTTGCCATGGAGCTTGGTAGGGAGCTGCGGCTCGGTGGCGAGCCGGCCAACCTCGAGCCGGCAAGCCAGCCCTGACCATGAGACCTGCCGCTACGGCAGCTACAGCACCCATGAAAAAGGCGACTCGAGAAGTCGCCTTTTACGTCAGGGCGCCTTCACCCGACATCGATGACCTGGATGCGGTTGGGGTCGGGCTCCTGCCCTGGGACGACAGCGGGGGCGGCGAGTCCGAGATTGTTCTTCTCGAATACCCGGTCGGCACGATAGCTGGAGCGCACCAGGGGGCCGGAAGCGACTTCCATGAATCCCTTTTCCAGCCCCAGGCGGCGATAACGCTCGAATTCGTCGGGTGTGACCCAGCGCTCCACCGGCAGGTGGTTGCGCGTCGGGCGCAGGTACTGGCCCAGGGTGACGATATCGACATGGATCGCACGCAGGTCGTCGAAGGTCTGAAGAATTTCCTCGTCCGTCTCGCCCAGGCCCAGCATCAGGCTGGTCTTGGTCAGCACGTCGGGGCGGTGTCGCTTGGCGTGGGCCAGCACATCGAGCGTCTTGCGGTAACCGGCGCGCGGGTCGCGCACATAATGGGTCAGACGTTCGACGGTCTCGACGTTCTGAGCGAAGACTTCGAGGCCTGAGTCCACTACCCGCTCTATGGCGGTTGGGTCGCCGTCGAAATCGGGGGTCAGTGCTTCCACCACCACTGCCGGTGTATTCGCTTTGATCGCCTTGATGCATTCGGCATAGTGCGTTGCGCCACCATCGGCCAGATCGTCTCTGTCCACCGAGGTGAGCACCACGTAGCGCAGCCCCATCAGCTCCACCGATTTGGCGGTATTGGACGGCTCCTCGCTGTCCAGCCAGCCGCCCGGGTTGCCGGTGTCGACCGCGCAGAAGCGGCAGGCACGCGTACACACGGACCCCATCAGCATGATGGTGGCCGTGCCGTTGCTCCAGCATTCACCCATGTTGGGGCAGTGGGACTCGGCGCACACGGTGCTGAGACGGTGCTCCTTGACGTTACGCTTCACGGCCTCGAAGCGGCCGCCGCCGGGTATCTGAGCCCGCAGCCACTGGGGCTTGCGGCCCGGCTCGGGGCGTTCTTCGACCTGACTGCGCTGCTTGATGCCATCCTTGATGGCGGCGAAGCCATGCTCGGTGCGGAACTTCGCGCCGCTCGGCACGCGTTTTGGGGTGTTGTCGCTCATAGGGTGTGAGCCCCTCCACTCGGCGGCTGCCCTCGCCATGACGGTCGGCGTGCCGTGACCGTATCAGGGTGGCACCCCGACGCATGGCAGAATTCGATACGTTGGTCGCAGGTGCGCAATCTATCATATTCGCGCTTGACTGGCACTCGAGCTGCGACTTGGTTGCACGGTTCAAGCCCTGTCGGGCGCGAACGGGAGGCACACTACGCCGTGATCGGGGATCGGTCGCAGCGGTGCCTTGAAGTGTGTCGCTATGTCACCCAGACGCTCGCGGACGAAGCGCAGGAACAGTTCGGTCACCGGAGTGGGGAAGCGATCCCTGGGATAGACCGTGCACCAGGAGCGACGCAGGGGAAAGCCCGGCAGTTCCAGTTCGGCCAACAGGCCCGCGCGGAGCTCCAGGCGTACCGCCAGTCGCGGCAGGACGGCAACGCCAAGATGGGCCATCACACCCTGTTTGATCGCCTCGTTGGTTCCCAGCTCCATGGTATGCTGAAGCGCCACATCCTGCTCGGCAGCCAGCTGCTCGAAGGCAGTGCGCACCCCGGAGCCCGACTCGCGCATCAGCAGATAATGGCGGGCCAGATCTTCCAGAGTGGGAGAGGGCGCCTCGAGCAGCGGATGGCCCGGCCAGACGATGGGGATCAACTCGTTTTCAAGGAACGGCATGAACACGAGGTTGTCATCGTCTTCCGGCACCATGGCCATGATCACGAGGTCATCGCTGCGAGCCGCCAGTCGTTCTAGTGCCTGACTACGGTTGCATACCTGAAGCCGCACCTGGATATTGGGATAGTGGGCCCGGAAGCGTGCAATCAGATGCGGGACCACGTATTGCGCTGTGGACACGGCAGCCAGATTTAGCTCGCCGGAGATCGTGCCATCCAGGTCCGAAAGCGTCATCTGCAGCCGCGACACCTGGCCGAAGATGGCCTGGGTCGAGGCTGCCAGGGCATCGGCCGCCGGTAGGACGTGCAGGGTCTTGCCGGTGTATTTGAACAGCGGTTGGCCCAGTGCCTGCTCGAGTTGGCGTACCTGTGCACTGACCGCCGGCTGTGTCAGGCCCAGCTGTTCGGCGGCCCGCGAGTAGGACTGCTGTCGGTGCACGGCCTGGAAGACCTGCAGCTGGCGAAAGGTAAGGCGATTCAACAGCCTTGGCGTAGTCATCGATCGGTCCGCTTGATGGGCTCAGGAATGGCCCGGTGAAGAACCCTTCTCATGCTATCACTGCCGGTGGTGACGGTCATGCCGGCAACTCTCAACAGCGAGCTTGGAGCGATGTACAGCCCAGATAGCGAAAGTAGGCGCCAGGCGCGCTTGCGCTGCGTCATGGTGGCGGGGAGTGGGCTTGCCGCGCTGCGTGCCGGCCAGGCCTGTACGGAGCTCGATCTGGCCTGGCATGGCGGCGGCGAGCAGGGCGATGCCTTGGTGGCTCATGCCCAGCGGCTGGGATGCGATGCCTTGCATCCAGGCGAAGCGACGCCGCAGCAGCAGAGGCGCCTGGCTGACGCCTGCGATCGCGCAGGGCTCGTTTTCATCGGCCCGCGTGAACCGCTGATTGCCGCCATGTGCGATGACGATGCATCGCGCCAATTGATGCGTGAGGCGGGGTTGCCGCTGGGTGAGCCTTCACCGCACGTGCCTCGGCTGCATCTGCCGGTGCTGGCGGATAGTCGCGGTCAAGCCCTGGCCCTGGTGGAGCACGAATGGCTGCTCGACGATTTTGCCATGGCACCGAGCGAACGATTGACTCCCGAGCAGCGCGCCTATCTGGGGCAACTGGCCGTGCAGGGGACGCGTGCGATGGGGCTGGTCGGTCTGGCGACATTGAGTTTCACGCTGGCCGACAATCGTCTGGGCTTCGTTTCCATGCGCCCGGGGCTGACCGGCTATGAAGGACTGGCCGAGGTCTTGAGCGGCCTAGACCTGGCAGTTGAGCAGATTCGTCTGGTGATGGGCGAGCGGCTTCGACGTCCTCGGGTGGGGCACATGGGCCATGGGCCGGGCCGGCCGGGTCAGGCGCGCTGGCACTTGCTCGCTCCCGCCAGAGGGCAACTGGGAGGTGGTCCGGGCGTGAGGCTCGACCGCCCTGCCATGGTGGGGCCTGATGCTCGAGTGCGTCTGCTGGTCTGGGGTCGCGATGGCGCCGAGGCCGGGCGTCGGGAGAGCCGGGCACTGGCTGAGTGGTACGGAGACAAGACCCCGGGGGCGGCAAGTTCCGCCGAGAACTGAGCCAATGTAAAGCGATGGTTCACAAAAAATCGACAAAACGGCTGCGTCCTCCCGGCGCAGGGAGTACTATGCTTGTTGCAGCGCAGCAAATTTTCTCCTCCCGATGGCGACAAGGTCGTTGCGGGAAAACTGGAGTCGAACATGAACTCACTGATGCCGACACCGCCCACCGAGGCGCTCAAATTACTTGATCCTTTCGGTTTTGGCCGTGCCGCTTTCGACTACTGGCGTGATGCCGTCGAGCGCAGTGTGCTTTACATGGACGTGATGCGCGAGCGTGGCAACCAGTATCTCGAACATATCGAGAAGACCAAGCCCAACGTGCTCGGCTTCGATGCCGAAGTGGTGATGGACGGCCGGGAACTACCGCGGCCGGTGAACTATGAGCTGATGCGGATCCTTCCCCCACCGGGGGTCGAGGTCGATCCCGAGTCCCGCCCTTTCGTGGTGGTGGACCCCCGTGCCGGGCATGGTCCCGGCATTGGCGGTTTCAAGCCCGATAGTGAGATCGGTGTCGCTCTGCGCGCCGGCCACCCCTGCTACTTCATCGGTTTTCTGCCTTACCCCGTGCCAGGCCAGACCGTCGAGGACGTGGTGGAAGCCGAAATTGCCTTCCTGCGTCGCGTGATCGAAAGCCACCCCGACACCAGCGAGAAGCCCATGGTGGTGGGCAACTGTCAGGCAGGCTGGCAGATCATGATGGCAGCCTCGCTCGAGCCCGACTGCTTCGGCCCGATTCTGATCGCCGGTGCGCCGCTCTCCTACTGGGCCGGGGAGCGTGGCAAGGCTCCCATGCGCTATACCGGAGGCATGGTGGGCGGCAGCTGGATGACCACCATGGCCAGCGATTTGGGCGATGGCCTGTTCGACGGTGCCCTGCTGGTACAGAACTTCGAGCGCCTGAATCCTGCCAATACCTGGTGGGACAAGCAGTATCGCCTTTATGCCAACGTCGATAGCGAAGCCGAGCGCTATCTCAATTTCGAGCGTTGGTGGGGTGGGCACGTGGTGCTGGGTGGCGAGGAGATCCAGTACATCGTCGATAATCTCTTCATCGGCAATCGTCTCTCCACGGCCCAGCTGGTGACGTCCGACGGTCGGCGGATCGACCTTCGTAATGTGCGTTCGCCGGTGGTCGTGTTCTGCTCCCAGGGCGACGACATCACGCCGCCGCCGCAGGCGCTGGGCTGGGTGCGCGATCTCTTCGGCGGGGTCGACGATATCATCGCCAGCGAGCAGACCATCGTCTATTGCGTGCACGATACCACCGGCCACCTCGGCATCTTCGTGTCGGGCAGCGTGTCGCGAAAGGAGCATACCGAATTCACGGCGAACATCGACTATATCGACGTGCTGCCACCGGGGCTCTACGAGACCACGGTGACCAGTGCCAAGGAGCGCGACGATGCCGAGCTGATCGAGCGCGATTATCTGCTCGAGTTCACGGCGCGTTCCATCGATGAGCTCAATCGGGATGTTCTCAAGCACCGGGTCGAGGATGACACGCGTTTCGCCACCGTGGCGCGCATCTCGGAAATCAATCTAGGCCTGTATCGGTTGTTCGTGCAGCCATGGATCCGGGCGACCATTACTCCCGAGGCGGCTCGCCTCATGCGTCGCATGCATCCCATTCGCCTGGGCTACAAGCTGCTCTCCGATCGCAACCCGCTGTCGGTGCCGCTGCCGGTACTGGCCGATTGGGTGCGTCGTGAGCGCCACCCGGTGGACGAAAACAATCTGCTGCGATCGCTGGAAAGCGCTTGCTCCAGGCAGATCTCGCATGGGCTCGACACCTGGCGCGAGCTTCGCGACCAGAGTATCGAACACACCTTCCTGACGGTTTATGGCCAGCCTCTGTTGCAGGCCATGGTGGGACTGGGCGGCGATGCCCACGTGCATCGCCGGCAGCCCGGCAGCGAGCCGGAGCATCGGCGTTTCATCGAGCGCCGTCAGGATGAGCTGCGCAATCGCGTGGCCGAGGGTGGCATCCATGAAGCCGTGATGCGCTCGGTGATCTATGTGCTGGGCGGTTCACCCACGACCGATGAGCGTAACTTCAAGCGTCTGCGTGCTTCACGTGCCGAATTGGAGCCGGGCAGCACGCTCTCGGACTTCAAGCATCTGGTGCGCGAGCAGTTCTTCATTCTCAAGCAAGACCGTGAAGCGGCGTTGGCGGCGATCCCTCAGCTGCTGGTCAAGGAACGTCCCGACGCGATTCGCGCTTCGCTGAAGCATATCGAGCACGTGTTGGCGGCCAGCGGAGAGCTGTCCGAGCACGCTCGCAATCGTTACGAGCATGTCGAGCGGCTCTTCGATCAGGCGTTGGAAAGGGTCGATCCGGCCGAGCAGCGTCAGGCGCTGGTGGCGCTGCATGACGAAGTGGCGGCTGGCGCCAGGGCTGAGCTTGCTGCAAGAGATGAAGTGAAGAAAATGCTCAAGGCCGATGAAGCCAAGGCCGCCCCAAGCAAGGCACAAGCGGTTTCTGGCAAGAGCGCTGCCCCCAAGGCATCCAGCGGATCCGCCGAAAAGGATGCTGCATCCAAGAGCCAGTCCAACGTTGCTCCTGAGAAGGAGAGCGAGGGAAAAGCGCCGCGGAAAACGCGTAAACGCTGAGCGAGTCTGAACGCCGCTGCAGTAACCCCCGCCCCTCACGCTTGCGTCCGGGCCGCGGCTCCTTTTGCCTTCCCTTGATGCAACGTTGAAATTGCTGCTTTACTGCCGGCATGCGTAAGCAACTGGCGTGAAGCGGGTTGCTGGGGTAGGGTAAGCGGATTTTTCACCCCGCGCGGAGCGTCCGCCGAGCACAGGCGGGCCGAAACCGTCAGGCGGGGGGAATGTCCCGCCTTGCAGAATGTGGAGCACTATGGGCAAGTCATTGGTCATCGTCGAGTCGCCGGCCAAGGCCAAGACGATCAATAAATACCTCGGCAGCGAGTACGTCGTGAAGTCCAGCGTGGGTCATATTCGTGACCTGCCGACCAGCGGCTCTGGCAAGACGGCCTCCGATCCCAAGGAGCGTGCTCGCCAGGCGGCGGCAACGCGCAAGATGTCGCCCGATGAAAAAGCCGAGTACAAGAAGCACAAGTCCAAGGAGCAGCTCATCCGCCGGATGGGTATCGATCCTGAGCATGGCTGGAAGGCCCACTACGAGATTCTGCCTGGCAAGGAAAAGGTCGTGTCCGAGCTTCAGAAGCTCGCCCAGAAGGCCGATACGGTCTATCTCGCGACCGATCTCGATCGCGAGGGGGAAGCGATCGCCTGGCATCTCAAGGAGACTATTGGCGGCGACGATACGCGCTACCGCCGTGTGGTGTTCAACGAGATCACCAAGAACGCCATCAAAGAGGCGTTCAAGGAGCCCGGCACACTCAATATCCCCCGCGTCGAGGCGCAGCAGGCAAGACGATTCCTCGACCGTGTCGTGGGTTTCATGCTGTCGCCGCTGCTGTGGGCCAAGATTGCCCGGGGGCTCTCCGCTGGTCGCGTGCAGTCGGTGGCGGTTCGCCTGATCGTCGAGCGTGAGCGCGAGATCCGTGCTTTCGTTCCCGAAGAGTTCTGGGACGTGCACGCCGACCTCGTCTCCAGTGCGGGCGAGCCGGTACGCTTCGAACTGGTACGCCAGGATGGCAAGGCCTTCCGACCCACGTCGGAAGCCGAGACACTCGAGCGTATCGAGAACCTGCGCCAGGCCTCGTTGGCGATCACCGGACGTGAAGACAAGCCCACGCGATCGAAGCCGGGCGCACCCTTTATCACCTCGACGCTGCAGCAGGCCGCCAGCGGCCGGCTCGGCTTCTCGGTGAAGAAGACCATGATTCTGGCTCAGCGCCTCTACGAGGCGGGCTACATCACCTACATGCGTACCGATTCCACCAACCTGTCTCAGGATGCGGTGGCCATGGCGCGCGAGCATATCGAGCAGGCCTACGGCAAGCGCTACCTGCCGGAAGCGCCAAACCGTTACTCGAGCAAGGAGGGCGCCCAGGAAGCCCACGAGGCGATTCGCCCCTCGGACGTGAATCGCAAGGCGACCGATCTGGCCGGCATGGAGCGCGACGCCGAGCGGCTCTACGAGCTGATCTGGCGCCAGTTCGTGGCCTGTCAGATGACCCCCGCCGAGTATCTTTCCAGTACCCTCACCGTGGAAACGGGTGGCTACGAGCTTCGGGCGAAAGGGCGTGTGCTCAAGTTCGACGGTTACACTCGTGTGATGAAGCCTGCCGGCAAGAGTGAGGATCAGGCGCTGCCCGATCTCGCCGAAGGCACGCCGATGCAGCTCGAGGCGATCGACCCGCAGCAGCACTTTACCAAGCCGCCGGCACGCTATACCGAAGCGAGTCTGGTGAAGGAGCTCGAAAAGCGCGGCATCGGACGCCCCTCGACCTACGCTTCGATCATTTCCACCATTCAGGACCGAGGCTACGTCAAACTCGAGAGCCGGCGTTTTTATGCCGAGAAGCTGGGTGACATCGTTACCGAGCGACTCAAGGAATCCTTTCCCGACCTGATGGACTACTCCTTCACGGCGCGTATGGAGGACAGTCTCGATGAAGTGGCCGAGGGGGAGCGCAACTGGCGCGAACTGCTCGATACCTTCTACGGCGAGTTTCGTCAGGAGCTGGAAGCCGCCGAGAGCGAGGCGGGCATGCGACCCAATCAGCCGGTGCCCACCGATATCGACTGCCCCAGCTGCGGCCGCAAGATGCAGATCCGTACGGCGTCCACCGGGGTGTTTCTGGGCTGCTCCGGCTACAACCTGCCGCCCAAAGAGCGCTGCAAGACCACCATCGATCTGCTGCCGGGTGACGAGGCGGTGCCCGCCGATGCCGGCGAAGAGGCCGAGACCCAGGCGCTGCGTGCCAAGCATCGCTGTGCGAAGTGCGGCACCGCCATGGACAGCTACCTGATCGACGAGAACCGCAAGCTGCACATCTGTGGCAACAGCCCCGATTGTGACGGCTACGAGATCGAAAGCGGAAAGTTCCGCATCAAGGGCTACGAAGGCCCGACCATCGAATGCGACAAGTGCGGCAGCGACATGCAGCTCAAGTCGGGCCGCTTCGGCAAGTACTTCGGTTGCACCAACGAGGCGTGCAAGAACACCCGCAAGCTGCTGAAGAGCGGCGAGGCGGCGCCGCCCAAGATGGATCCCATTCCCATGCCGGAGTTGGCCTGCCAGAAGGTGGAAGACCACTACGTTCTGCGTGATGGTGCCAGCGGTCTCTTCCTGGCGGCAAGCAAGTTCCCGCGCAACCGTGAAACCCGGCCACCGCTGGTCAGTGAGCTCCAAGCCCATCGTGAGGAGCTGCCCGACAAGTACCGCTACCTGCTCGATGCGCCGAGTGAGGATCCGGACGGTCGCCCGGCCCAGATTCGCTATTCACGCAAGAGCAAGGAGCAGTTCGTGATGACCGAAGACGAGGGCAAGGCGAGCGGGTGGCGCGCGTTCTACGATAATGGCAGATGGCAAGTGGAGGACAAGCGCAAGTGACCCCGCGAGGCCGTACCAACCAGTTGCTCTATCAGGCCGAGCTGATCCTCGACGTTACCCCTGGGGATGACGAGCATGCCGAGGCCCGGCGCATGGCGGTCGAAGAGTCGGCACTGGCCCTGTTCGAGCTGGCGCTGGAGTCGCTATTGCGAGAAGTCACCGAACATGCCCGGCTGGCGCGACATGACTGGCGTGAGCTTCTTCTGGGCGAGAGCGTCGGTATTGCCGAGCTGCAGCGCTTACGTGAACTGGCGTCGCGGCCGGAAAGCTGGCTTGCCTGGCTGCTGCAGCGTATAGAGGCGTTGCACGAAAGTTCCGGCGTGGCGCGGCGGGGCAGGGCGGCCGCGCCGGGCCTGATAGCGGTGGGTAGCAGTGCAGCGCTGAGCGACGAGCTCAGGGCCTGTCTGCAGGAGGCCAAGCGGGAAATTGCCGCGCTCCGTGAGACCAGCCAGGAGTGGTAGGGAGCGGCATATCGCCTTTCGTTGATATATGTCAAGCAGCGTGCCGCGCCTTTGACTAGCATGAAAGTCATGAGGTGGTGTCTTGGCGGCGATCGCACATGCCGCCGAGAGAGCCGTGTCGCATACGACAGGTAATGACGGTAAGCCGATCGAGGAGGCCACATGTCCGAACAACTACTCTCTCCCAAGGTTCTGGGTTACTGGACTCGCGAGCAGTTGCATGACGCTCCTGACGAATCGGGGTTCTTTTGCGTCTTCCGTGCCGCACGCGATCCGGAAACCGAAGAGATGGACGTGCAGGAATTGCTCTATGTCGGTGAGCATCGCAGCGCACGCTACGGCCTCGAGCATCACGAAGATCACGACAAGTGGCAGGCCTTTCTGCAGCCAGGGGAGGAGCTCTGGTATGCCGTGGGCCTGGTGGGACATGCCAACCGTGAGCGACTCACGGCGGCAATGATCAACGCTCACAAACCCAGGTTCAACAATGCCAGCCCGTATCGCGATGGTTTTCCTTTCGACGAGACCACGGTGCATATCTACGGTAAGAAACACAAGTTGCAAAGCATCTTCACCGTGAGTAACCGCGCCTGAGCTTGGCGATCATCGGGCCTGAACCAGCAGCCAGACAAGCGCCCCGGCAGATACCACTGCCGGGGCGCTTGTCTGTGTGCCCCAGGCGCAAGCACACCTGGACTAGACTGTCTGCATCAGGCCCCATGAGGGGCCTTTCCCGGCCTATCAGAAAGGAGTCGACCGTGCCCGAGGAAGTCGATCGCCACCGCTTGTTGCCGGCGCTGCAGCAGCTGCTCGATAGCGAGCAGGCACCGGATGGCAATATGCTGGAAGCTCATGTGCTGCTCGACGATGCGCTGCGCGACAGAGCCAGTGACATACACCTGGACCCCATGCCGGGCGCCTACCGCATACGGCTGCGAATCGACGGCCGCATCGTGGAAGCCTTGCGTGTCGATCAGGGGCAAGGCTCGCGTCTCGTCAATCAGTTCAAGGTGCTCGCGAAGCTCAACCCGGTACCTTCCTTGGTCACGGCGGAAGGCAGCTTCAGCTGGTCCAGGGGAGAGGAGAGGCAAAATACGCATGCGCTGTCCCTTCGGGTGACCGCAGTCAATTGCGTTGCAGGAGAAAAGCTGGCCGTCAGATTCCTTTCTCCACCCCAGTCCTTTGACGATATCAGTGAGCTGGGGATAGGTAAGGAAGGGATGCTGGGCATAAGACGTTGGATGGACGCCACGGGCAGCATGATGCTGGTGGCTGGGCCGACCGGCGCCGGCAAGACCACCACGCTCTATACACTGCTCGGCCAGCTGCGGCTTGGGGACAGCCACGTGGTCACTCTGGAAAATCCGGTCGAGTACGGTATCGAAGGTATCAACCAGATCCAGGTGGACATGGATCATGGGCTGGACTTTGCCAGCGGCACACGCTCCCTGCTGCGACTCGACCCCGACTATGTCCTGATAGGGGAAATTCGCGACCGTGAGTCGGCTCGTGCCGCGCTCAGCGTAACCAGCAGCGGGCGCTCCCTGATGGGCACATTACATAGCCGTGATGCGGTGGGAGTGGTGACCTCGCTGCGCCAAATGGGTCTGGAGGACAGCGAGATCAGCGCCAACCTGGGGCTGGTCGTTGCCCAGCGGCTGGTGCGCCGCCTCTGCCATCATTGCAGGGAGCAAGTGCCACTCGAGAGTCTCGATCGCGAGTGGCTGCAGGCCATCGGGGTGGCCGTTCCGGAGCTGACCTGGAGTGCCAAGGGCTGTCCTGAGTGCGATGGCTTGGGCTATCGGGGCCGTATCGGCGTGTTCGAGACCTGGCAGCTGACGCCTGAGGACCACGCGCGCATCTTGCGTCATGCCGATGAGCCCGAACTACGCCGCCATCTGCTCGAGCGTGGCGTGTCTTCGATGCTGGCCGATGGCCTGGCCAAGGTCGAGTCGGGCACCACCAGCCTGAGCGAAGTGCTCCGCATGGGGGCGATTCTGTCGGCATGACGCTGACGCCCCGCTCAACGTAGTACCTTCGGGTCGCCCTCCCCGGCGAGCGCCAGGCGTTCTGCGTCATTCATCACGGTCTCGAGTTCGAGCTCGGCCACTTCGCTGACCGCTTCCAGCACATGTGCCCAGGTAGCGCGGTTGGCATATAGCATCCCGAAGGTGTCGAGCGTGCCGCCTCGGTTGCGGTAACCCAGGAAGCGCGAGCGAGTTCCGGTGTCGAGCGGCCTCAACGCGCCACACAGCGGTTCGGGGCGGCAGTGGCCCAGGAAGACGCGGGCATCCGTATGCGGTACCAGTTGACTGAGGCGGCAATGGCTCAGGGTGGCGGCGGCTTCACGCTCGTCCCTGGCTTCGCGCAGCTTGCCAGGCTCCAGGATGACGTACAGGCTGGTAGCGACGCCGGCTTGGCTGAGTCTGGCCAGCGCCCGCTGCATCTCGCTCAATTGGTAGGCACCAATCGCGAAGAGCTGCACCCGTGGGGAAGGAGCGTCCTGTAAACAGAGGATACCGTCCTCACACAGGCGCGCAGCCTGCTCGTCACTCAGCGCTACCGGTACGGGGTTTTTCGGCACCACTGCGACGGCGATACGCCCAAGGCTTAGGTAGAGCCGCTGCAAGGCGTGCACTGTGCTGGGGGCATCCACCGGAAATAGCGTCGGCGCCACGTCATCCATTTCGCCCAGCCAGGCCTCACACAGCGTGGGATCCTGGTGCGATTGTTCGTTCTTGCCGTTCTCCCAGGTATGTGAGCTGGCGATGACGGGTACCGATAGCCAGCCAGGTTCGCTGCCGGCTTCGCGTAGGTGGCGGGCGAATATGACCTCCTGACGCATGGCCCCCAGCATCTTGACGGCGAAGGCTTCATAGGAGGCGACGAGATTCAGACCCTGTTTGTTGGCGAGTGCCGCGCTGACTACCGCTTCCTCGTTGAGTGCCGTGATCACCGACCCGTTCAGGGCTTCGGCCACACCCGGTTCGGGATCGGTGACGCGATGCTTCAGCAGGTCCAGGGTCAGGTTGAGACGGTTGCTGCGCATCTCGTCAGGGTTGCCGATGCGCACCCGGAGTGCCGGATTGGCCTCCGCCAGCCTCACGAAAGCCTGATCGACTGCCGCCATTGGCGAGACCGGCTTGCCCAAGGGGTAGGGCTCAGGCTGCGGTATGCTCGGCAGTGGCGCCACGGCGACGGCCAGCTCGTGGTCGCGCTCCTTGGGGCGCTGGCTCGCAGCGTGATCGCTGAGCTCGGCGATTGCCTGGCGAAGTTCTGCTTCAGGTACATGCAGGGCTGCCGCGCCCTCGTTGAAACGTCGCCGCGCCGTCGTGTCATCCGCTGGGTTCTCGCCAAGGGGAAGGTTATGCGCTGCGTTGGTGCCGGCTCCGGGAAAACCATAGCCCTTGATAGTGTCGGCGATGACGTAGGGCAACCGCAGCGGGTAGCGTCCGTGGCCTTGTTGCAGTGCCGCCACCTGTCCGGCGAGCTCGTCTTCGGCGCTGATTATCGCCCAGGCGAAAGCGGCAGGATCTCGCCCATCGATGGTCAAGGGGGCGAACCCATTGAGTATCAGGTGTTCTTCGAACCAATGCGTGCCACCCGATTGGCTCATGGTCGTGCGCTGGTCGATACGCCTGCCGTTGGCGATCATCACCGGAACGACAGGTCCGCAATCTTCGGCTCGCCACCAGCGTGGCATCCAGTCGCTTCCGCGCTGCTCTTCGAAGGCACCGTCGCTGAGGAAGGCAACAAGATGCTGGTGCGCAAGAGGCATGTGCGCATACTGAAGGCCTGCAAAGCCCAAATAGCCGCCTTCACTCAATCCGCCCGCCGTATGCGCGTTGACGTGGCTGCCGAGCGGAGAAATCGGCTGCCCGGTGGCATCGACGCCGCAGTGATAGAAGTCGTTGACCAAGCGGGTCAGGCCTGCGTCGCTGAGTGCATAGCGTTCGGCGTGGGCGGGGCCCATGTTGTCGATAAGCACGTTGAGCGCATCGATGGCGGCTACGCAGTGGCCTTGCCCCATGAGCCAGCTTCGGGTCAGCTTGGTCATGCTGTTGGCGGCAAGATACCCGACATAGGCGGGCACCATGTTGAGAGCCCCGCCGGTATGGCCCTCAGGATGGGACTTGAAATCCTCCGCGGACAGCGGCTCGCCGTCCAGTCGCACCCGTTGGGCGTAGGTCATGTGGGCCACCAACCACATGCCCATGTTGGCGAGCCGGTCTGCCGCTCGCAGCTTGGCAAGCCACTGGCGCCTGAGCTCAGGCTCCGGCGCATGCCGCTCCAGGAGACGTGCAATGCCGGCCTGAGTGACAGGGTTGTGGCTGATCATGCCCACCCCTCTTGCCCAGGTAGTGAAATCGGGGTCATCCCCGACAGGCATGTGCTGCGCGTGGCGAGGCGGTAGTGAGCTGTCGGACCGAGTGGGCATGAGCGGGCTCCTGAATGGCCTGGAAACTAGACTTTGAGCCTAGAAGCAAGCCTGTGCAAAGACCATTGATCAACGTCAGGAACCGCGAGATCACTGCACGGTTACGTTAAGTGGACTGACAGTCGCGTCACGATACGTTATAAGACGCTAACGAACCGACATGGCCCGTGAGGAGTTGATGAGATCCATTTCCCGCCGTCGCTTTGGCCAGTTGGCCCTGCTGGCCCCCTTTACCCTGGTGATGGGTCGTGAGGCCCAGGCCAATCTGATCGATACCATGCTTGCGCGCGCGCACCTGCCGCGTCACGACAGCGAGGTCTGGATACTCGTCGACGATCGAGACTCCTCCCTGAACGTCTACCGTGGGAATCTCCTCGTCGAGCGCTTCGCTCCCGTTTCGTTGGGCAGATCGGGCGCCGAGACGATGCGGACCTATGGCGGTAACGTTACGCCAAAAGGCGAGTTTCGCGTCAATCGCTTCAATTGGGAGAGTCAGTGGCACATCTTCATAGGAATTGACTATCCTACGCCGTCCCACGCGCGCATGGCGTTGGAAACAGGGCTTTACACGGAGCAAGATTACGCAGATTATTTCGCCTACTACCGGCGCCATGGGTATCCGCCGCAGCAAACCGTGTTGGGGGGCTTCATCGGCATTCACGGCCTCGGTAGAGCAGACCCGGAGGTACATGCCAGTTATCACTGGACTCAGGGTTGCGTGGCGGTCACCGACGCCCAGGTTGAAAGGCTTACCGAGCTGATCGACATTGGCACTCGCGTCGTCATCCGCTAGGCTCAAGTTACGCAAGGGACAATTCGAGCTATGGACAAGCGCCGTATGGTATTATAAAACAGCGTTTGACTCCTGTGCTTGGCAGCAGTCGCTGCAAGAATCCTGCATTGAGCAGGAAAGCCTGGATCACAGGCATCACCAAAGCCGCTGTACGAAACTGTGCAGTACCAAGGAAGACTCAAGGAGAACATCATGACTCTGAAGACCACTCTGAAGCTGACCGCCGCTGCTGCTTCCATGGCCATTCTGGCTGGCTGTGCGACCAACGCTGCTCTGGACGAAGTTCGCCAGACTGCCGAAGCCGCTCAGGCCGACGCTGCAGAAGCTCGTAGCATCGCTACTCAGGCTCAGAACACTGCCAACCAGGCGCAGCGTGACGCCCAGGCGGCCCTGCAGATGTCTGAGCAGAACCGCGATGAAATGAACCGCATGTTCCAGCGCTCCATGCAGAAGTAATTCTGCTGAGTGCCTCATCGCCTTCGGGCGATGGCGGTCTGCAACGAGAAAACCCCGCTTCGGCGGGGTTTTCTCGTTATGGCGTTGCCCAAGCTGCCCTGACGGAATCGTCAGGGCAGCGAAGCGGTGGCTCAGCGGCGATAGGCCTCGAGCTCCGTAAACAGGCCAGAGAGCTGACCGAGCTCGATCTCCGAGAAGAGGCCATCGTCCAGAGTGTCCGGCTGGCTGGGCTCTTGATGCACAGGCTGCTCCTCGGCCACTTTCAACAGCGAGACCAGGCGTCCGTCGGGGTTTTCCACTACCCGGCGCAGCTGGGCGTAGTCGACCGGCGGGCGCTCTTCACCGAAGGCATTGGCCAGGACTTCCATGGCATTGATGATCGGCTCGAAGGTGCCCTGGTTCTCCTCGAGTTGCGGGAAGGACTGAGCGTAGAGCACGCCATCCGCCGACCAGGCGACCTTGAAGGGCTGATCGATGATATTGACCTGGGTGCCGCTGGGGACGCGCTCATAGAGCGATTCGATGTCTTCCGGGAACATGCGGATACAGCCGCGACTGGCACGCATGCCGACCCCATCCGGCATGTTGGTGCCATGGATCAGGTAGCTCGGGAGACCCAGCAGAATGGCATGACGACCCAGGGGGTTGTCCGGGCCCGGCGGTACCACGGCGGGCGGCGGCTCGCCGCGGGCAGCCGCTTCCTCTCGCATGGAGCGGGGTGGCGACCAGTGGGGGTCCTTCACCTTGACGGTGGTGCGGGTCACGCCCACCGGCGTGGCAAAGCCGTCTCTGCCGATGCTGATCGGATAGGTCTCGACGATCCCGGGGCGCGAATAGTAGTACAGGCGCAGCTCGGAAAGGTTGACGACAATGCCTTCACGAGGGGTATCCGGCAGGATGTGCTGAGCGGGAATGATCACCTCGGTGCCGGGGCGGGGTGCCCAGATGCTCACGTCGGGGTTTGCCATACGCATTTCATCGTAACCGGCGTTATGGCGACGGCCGATGTCGAGAAGAGTCTCGCCCTCCTCGACGACGACCGTATAGGCCTCACCGATCACGTTGCCCGCTTCGGGCAGGTGGAAGTGTCCGCGAGGCATCTCCTGGGTTTCGGTAGCGCTCTCCTGCGCCATGGCTGCCGTGGCCAGATAGGCAGCAAGGCCGAACAGGGCGGCGCCAAGACCGATTCGCCTGGCCAGTGTCGGGTTGTTCATCTACGTCATGATCTCGTCATAAGGTCGCCGGGGGTAATAGGCGACAGTCACGCGCCTTCCTAGTCGGGGCGCCGGGTTCGTGTCAAGGCTGCGAATTGGACACCTACGCATAGTATAGCGTTCCCGAACGTAGCGGGAGTCCTGCTGCGCTTTACCATACCGAAACCGTGTCGTTCAGGCGGCCTGGGCCTTGCGGTTGAGCGCGTCGAGCAGCAGCTCTATGGCCTGGAAGCGCGACTCGGCATCCTCCATCTTCTCCTCGAAGCGCAGAGTGTCGGCGCCGTCGAGCCGATAGCGTCGCGGCTCCGTCTGTATCATCTTGACCAGGATGAGCGGATCGACGGCGGTCTGCCCCCCGAAGATGACCCGCCCACGTTCGCTACCGGCTTCGATGCGTACGATACCCAGACGCTCGGCGCGCTGGCGAAGGCGGGTCTGGCGCATCAGGGTCTTGACTGGCGCGGGCAGCAGGCCGAAGCGGTCAATCATCTCTACCTGCAGCTCCTTGAGCTCGGCTTCGTCCGCGGCGCTGCTGATTCGCTTGTACATCACCAGACGCTGCTGAACGTCGGGCAGGTAGTCGTCCGGAATCAGCGCCGGCAGATTGAGACTGACTTCGACTCCCGCCCTCAGAGGCGCTTCGATATTGGGTGTCTTGCCGGCGCGAATGGCGGCTACGGCGCGGTCGAGCATCTCCATGTACAGGGTGTAACCGATGGCCTCCATTTGCCCGCTCTGTTCCTCGCCGAGTAGCTCGCCGGCGCCTCGAATCTCCATGTCGTGGCTGGCCAGGGTGAAGCCGGCGCCGAGATCTTCGGCGGCACCGATTGCCTCGAGGCGTTTGACGGCATCCTTCGAGATGGCCCGAGGCGGTGGGGCGAGCAGATAGGCGTAGGCCTGATGATGACTGCGTCCGACCCGGCCGCGCAGCTGGTGGAGTTGCGCCAGACCGAACTTGTCGGCACGCTCGATGACGATGGTGTTGGCACTGGGTACGTCGATCCCGGTCTCGATGATGGTCGAGCACACCAGCACGTTATAGCGCTTGTGGTAGAAGTCCGACATCACCCGTTCGAGGGCTCGCTCGGGGAGCTGGCCATGGGCCACTGCGACCCGGGCTTCGGGCACCAGGCTGCGGATGGTCTCGGCGGCGGTCTCGATGGTTCGCACTTCGTTATGCAGGTAGTAGACCTGCCCGCCGCGCAGAATCTCGCGCAGGATCGCCTCCTTGATGATCGACTCGTCGCGCTGCTGAACGAACGTCTTCACCGACAGACGGCGTGCCGGGGGGGTGGCGATTATCGAGAGATCGCGAATGCCGCTCATGGCCATGTTGAGCGTGCGCGGAATGGGGGTGGCGGTCAGGGTGAGGATGTCGACCTCGGCGCGCAGCTCCTTGAGGCGCTCCTTCTGGCCGACGCCGAAGCGATGCTCTTCGTCGATGATCAACAGCCCCATATTGGGCAGCTTCATCGATTTCGAAAGCAGCTTGTGGGTGCCGATGACGATGTCGGCCTGTCCGCTCTCGATTCGCTCCAGCGATGCCGCCTGGCCCTTGCCGGCGGTAAAACGTGACACCAGCTCGATCTGTACCGCGGTGTCGGCAAAGCGGTCGCGGAAATTCTCGTAATGCTGTCGGGCGAGCAGGGTGGTCGGCACCAATACCACCACCTGGCGCCCCGAATGCACGGCGAGGAAGGCCGCACGCATGGCGACCTCGGTCTTGCCGAAGCCGACGTCTCCACATACCACGCGATCCATCGGGCGCGGGGCGGTCATGTCCTCGATCACCGCGCGGATGGCGGCACGCTGATCGGGGGTCTCCTCGAAGGCAAAGGTGGCGGCGAAACGGGAGTATTCCTGATCGGGCTCGGCACAGGCGAAGCCTTCTCGGGCCTCGCGGCGCGCGTAGACGTCGAGCAGCTCGGCGGCGGTGTCGCGAATCTTCTCCGCCGCCTTGCGTCGGGCCTTGTCCCACTGCTCCGAGCCCAGGCGATGCAACGGGGCGAGCTCATCGTCGGCGCCGGCGTAGCGCGAGATCAAGTGCAGGTTGTCCACCGGCACGTAGAGTTTGGCACCGTCGGCATACTCGAGGGCGACGAACTCCGCTGCCTGGCCGCCGGCTTCCAGGCGCTCCAGGCCGCGATAGCGCCCCACACCGTGGGTCTGATGCACGACCGGAGAGCCGGGGCGCAGCTCGGCGAGATGACGTATGGCCAGCTCGCCCATATCGGTAGCTTTTTCACGCCGGCGGCTCTGGCGGACGACATCGCCGAACAGCTCCGTTTCGCTGATTACGGCAAGGTCGGGCTGCTCGAGCCACAGCCCGGTACTGATTTCACCTTCGGTCAGCGCCAATCGCGAGCCGGTCCGGCAGAATTCATCGAAGCCGTCGACGTGAGGAAGGTCGAGATGCAGCGGCGTGAGCATCTCTTCCAGCGCTTCGCGCCGACCGCGCGACTCGGCCACGAACAGGACGCGGGTATCGGCATGCTGCTCGAGAAATCGTTGCAGCGCCGACAGCGGCTGCTTGGCGCGGGCATTGATCGCCACTTCCGGCAGCGCAGAGGCGGCCGCAACTTGGCTATGACGATGCTCGCCTGCGGCGATCAGTTCTACCCGGGGGTGGCGCTTGAAGGCGGCGAACACTTCCGCCA
This sequence comes from Halomonas sp. TH-94, assembly GCF_057473365.1. Taxonomy (NCBI): domain Bacteria; kingdom Pseudomonadati; phylum Pseudomonadota; class Gammaproteobacteria; order Oceanospirillales; family Halomonadaceae; genus Halomonas; species Halomonas sp. TH-94. Next base: position 7,244 of record NZ_JBYCKL010000026.1, on the reverse strand, counting down.
CCGGAACGAAGGCACGGTGCGGTGGCAGCAGCGGCCGGGTGGGATCGACGCCCAGGTTTTCATAGCGGCTCTCGATCGACTGCCAGTGGTGCTCGGCGGCGCCGTAGACATCTGGGAGCAGGGCGACGCGGGTGGCGTCCGACAGGTGTTCGAAGAGCGTGGCCGTCTCTTCGAAGAACAGCGGGAGGTACTGTTCCAGACCGGGGGATGGAATGCCCTTGAGCGCATCGACATAGAGCGGGCACTGGCGAGGGTCGACGTCGAACAGGGTCTCGAAACCTTCACGGAAGCAGGCGATGGCACTGCGTGACAGGGAATATTCGTGCGCCGGCAGCAGTTCGACCCGTTCGACCTTATCCTGGCTGCGCTGCGTATCGGGGTCGAACCGGCGCAGGGTGTCGATCTCGTCGTCGAACAGATCGATTCGCAGCGGGCTCTCGCTGCCCATGGGGTAGAGGTCGATCAATGCGCCGCGCAGGGCATATTCCCCTGGCTCGTAAACGGTCTCCACGGCGCGATAACCGGCACGGGACAAGCTTTCCCTGAATCCCTCGCGGTCCAGGCGCATGCCTACCTCGAGCGTGAGTACCCGTCCGGCGATGTAGGCAACGGGAGGCAGCCGCTGCATCAGGGTGTTGATCGGCACCAGCACGATGCCATGCTCTCCGTCCTGGAGCCGTCGCAGGGTGCGCAGGCGCTCGGAAACGATGTCCTGATGCGGCGAAAAGCTGTCGTAGGGCAGCGTTTCCCAATCGGGAAACGGCATCACCGGTACGCCGGCGAAGAAACGTAGATCGTTCTCCAGGCGCTGGGCGCTGGCAGTATCCGGGGTGACGACCAGCAGGGGCGCATCGTCTGCCAGGTGGGCCAACGCCAGGGCGGATGCGCTGCCAGGTGGCAGCTGCCAGAAGAGCGTTTCGCGGACGCCCGAGGGGCGAGGTGGTTCGAGCAGCGAGAATTTGGGCATGGTGGCGTCAGGACATCGTCGATCGTGTATGCAGGCCGTTGGGCCGTTCGCAGCGGCGAATCGAATGCAGCTGCAAGGACAGGGAGGGATCATACCAGCCCGATACGACGCTTGTAGTCAAGCCTCGATTTCTGTAATCCCCCTACAGCGCCTGCGACCATCCTTCGATTGCCCCGGTACGGTCCGAACCGGATAATGAGATGAAATTTTCCGATACCAGAGAGGCTTCACGTGACTCAACAACCCCTCGAGACCGTCTTTCAGGAATGGCACGACAATCAGGCGCTTGCCGAACAGATGATTCCACTGATCGGCAGCCTGTACCGCCACAACAACGTGGTCACCACTCTCTACGGGCGGTCGCTGTTCAATCGCTCGGTGATCCGTATCCTCAAGGACCATCGTTTCGTCAGGAAGGTTGAGGGTACCGAGCTCTCGGTGCAGGACACCCTGCCGCTGGTGCAGGCCATGGCGGAGCTCAACCTGGGGCCGGCACATGTCGACGTGGGTAAGCTGGGTGTGGCGTACAAGAAGCGCGGCGGCGGCGATGCCAAGGCGTTCCTGCGTGAGGAACTGGCCGAAATCGTCGACGCTCATGATCCCAGCGGCAACAACGGTCGCTCCAAGGACGTGGTGCTCTACGGCTTCGGTCGTATCGGACGTCTGCTGGCACGAGTTCTGGTAGAGAAGGCCGGCGGCGGTAACCTGCTGCGTCTGCGCGCCATCGTCGTGCGTGGCCGTGGCGACATCGCCAAGGACCTGGAGAAGCGTGCCAGCCTGCTGCGTCGCGACTCCGTTCACGGTCCCTTCGATGGCACCATCAGCGTCGATTACGAGGCGCGTACCATTACCGCCAACGGCAACGTGATCCAGGTGATCTATGCCGACAAGCCGAGCGACATCGACTATACCGCCTACGGTATCGATAACGCCGTGGTGGTGGACAACACCGGTATCTGGCGCGACGAGGCGGGTCTAGGCCAGCACCTGGAGTGCAAGGGCGTGTCCAAGGCGCTGCTCACCGCGCCGGGCAAGGGCAATATCAAGAATATCGTGTTCGGTATCAACGATGGCGATATCGCCGCCGAAGACACCATCCTGTCGGCGGCATCGTGTACCACCAACGCCATCGTACCGGTGCTCAAGGTGCTCAATGACGAATACGGCATTGAGTGCGGTCACGTGGAAACCGTGCATGCCTACACCAACGACCAGAACCTGATCGACAACTACCACAAGGGCGATCGCCGCGGGCGCAGCGCACCGCTCAACATGGTATTGACCGAGACCGGAGCGGCCAAGGCGGTGGCCAAGGCGTTGCCGGAGCTATCCGGCAAGCTGACCGGCAACGCCATTCGCGTGCCGATTCCCAACGTTTCGATGGCCATACTCAACCTGACGTTGGGTCGCGAGACCGATGCGGCGGCGCTGAACGACTACCTGCGTCGCATGTCGACCGACTCCGCCTACCAGAAGCAGATCGACTACGTCGACTCGCCCGAAGTGGTGTCATCCGACTTCGTCGGCAACCGCCATGCCGGCATCGTCGATGCCAAGGCGACCATTGCCAGCGGTAAGCAGGCCGTGCTTTACGTCTGGTATGACAACGAGTTTGGCTACAGCTGCCAGGTGGTGCGCATTCTGCAGCACATCTCCAACGTGCACTTCCTCAAGCTGCCGCGCAGCCAGGGCTGAGCCCGAGCGTGGGCATTCCCGACCTAAGAGGTCGGGAATTTCTGACCTGAGTCATTTTCATTTCAGGCTGGCCGGCGCTTCCCTAGTGCCGGCTCGCTTCGTCGTGGCATGCGGAACAGCTTGAAACGAGCGCGTTTCAACGACTTTTGAACCCTTTGCCCAATAGCAGTAATGCGGCTTCGTTGCCCTTTTTGCGACCTTAGGCCGTGTGGCCTTTGGTCGCGCTTGTCTTTATAATGCTGTGGATTTTTCGGGGTGGTCCGAAGCGACTTCGGGCCTGACTGGTAACGTACTGACCCAACAAGAATTCGAATCCATTCGAACCCCTTTCCTTCGTATTTCCGATCCATCAACTGGGCGAGACTATGATCGAAGTCAAGAAAGGCCTGGATCTCCCCATCATGGGGACGCCCGAGCCGCGCATCGAGGATGCGCGTGCCGTGCGTCACGTGGCTATCCTGGGCACCGACTACGTCGGCATGAAGCCGACCATGGAGGTCCGGGAAGGGGACAAGGTGAAACTGGGCCAACTCCTCTTCACCGACAAGAAGAACGAAGGCGTTCGCTTCACGGCACCGGCTGCCGGTGAGGTCATCGCCATCAACCGCGGTGAGAAGCGCAAGCTGCTCTCCGTCGTGATCCAGATCGACGAGAATGAAGAAGCGGTAGAGTTCACGGCGCACGGGCGCGGCGGGCTGGAAGGCCTCGAGCGTCAGGTCGTGGTGGACCAGCTTGTCGAGTCCGGGCTGTGGACCGCGCTGCGTACCCGTCCTTTCTCACGTACGCCGGCCATCGACAGCGCGCCGGCGGACATCTTCGTCACTGCCATCGATACCCACCCGTTGAGCGCCGATCCGGCAGTCATCATCAACGCGCAGGCCGATGCCTTCGAGGATGGACTCAAGGTGCTGACGCGCCTGACCCAGGGCAAGGTGTTCCTGTGCACGGCGCCCGACGCAGCCATTCCTGGCAGCGGTGTCAATGGCGTGCAGGTGGAAACCTTTGCCGGTCCACACCCGGCAGGTCTGGTGGGAACCCACATCCACTATCTTTCGCCGGTCGCTCTGCACCGCAAGGTATGGCACATCGGCTATCAGGATGTGATTGCCTTCGGCAAGCTGTTTGCGGAAGGCAAGATCGAGACCAGCCGCATCGTGGCAGTGGGTGGGCCGCGTGCCGAAAACCCCCGCCTGCTGCGTACCCGCATCGGTGCCAGCACCGAGGAGCTGTTGGCGGGGGAAATTCTCCAGCCTGACGATACGCGCGTGATCTCCGGCTCGGTATTCGCCGGCTGCACCGCTGAAGGCGGACTGCGCTATCTGGGTCGTTTCCACAACCAGGTGACCCTGCTGGAAGAGGGCAACAAGCGCGCCTTCATGGGCTGGATGTCACCGGGCGCCAATCGTCACTCGGTGTTGGGAATCTACCTGTCGAAGTTCAAGGGTCTTTCCAACTACGCCCCCAATACTTCTACCAATGGCTCCGAGCGGGCCATGGTGCCGGTGGGGGTCTACGAGGAAGTGATGCCGTTGGATATTCTGCCGACCCAGCTGCTGCGCTCGCTGATCGTCGGTGACATCGAGGTAGGTATGCAGCTTGGATGCCTGGAGCTGGATGAAGAGGACCTGGCGCTGTGCACCTATGTGTGCCCAGGCAAGTACGAATACGGTCCCATCCTGCGTGACAACCTCACCATGATCGAGAAAGAGGCCTGATGATGGGTATCCGACAGACACTCGACAATCTCGAACCGCACTTCCACAAGGGTGGCAAGTACGAGAAGTGGTACCCGCTGTACGAAGCGGTGGACACCATCTTCTATGCGCCCCCCAGCGTGACCAAGACAACGGCTCACGTTCGCGATGGCGTTGACCTCAAGCGCATCATGATCACCGTGTGGCTGTGTACCTTCCCGGCAATGCTCTTCGGCATGTGGAACGCGGGATGGATGGCCAATACGGCGATCGCCGACGGTTATGCTTCCATGGGCGGCTGGCGTGAAGCCATCCTCATGACACTGGCTTCCGGGCATGATCCGGGCAGCCTGTGGGCCAACTTCGTTCTCGGTGCCACCTACTTCCTGCCCATCTACCTCGTGACTTTCGTGGTCGGCGGGTTCTGGGAAGTGGTTTTCGCCGTCAAGCGCGGCCATGAGGTCAATGAAGGCTTCTTCGTCACCTCGGTTCTCTACGCTCTCATCCTGCCGGCCACCATCCCGCTGTGGCAGGTGGCGCTCGGCATCACCTTCGGTGTGGTGATCGGCAAGGAGATCTTCGGCGGTACGGGCAAGAACTTCCTGAACCCGGCATTGACGGGGCGGGCGTTCCTCTACTTCGCCTACCCGGCGCAGATCTCCGGCGATGCCGTCTGGGTGGCCGCTGATGGCTATACCGGTGCCACGCCGCTCTCCATCGCCTTCCAGGAGAGCATGGCCGACCTGACCAGCCAGTACACCTGGTGGGATGCATTCCTCGGCTTCGTACCCGGCTCCGTGGGCGAGGTATCGACGCTGGCCATATTCATCGGTGCCGCCGTCTTGCTTTGGACCAAGATCGCCTCGTGGCGAATCATGCTCGGGGTTTTCCTCGGCATGGTTGCGACCAGTGCACTCTTCAACCTGATTGGCTCCGACACCAACCCGATGTTTGCCATGCCCTGGTACTGGCATCTTGTAATCGGCGGGTTCGCTTTCGGTATGGTGTTCATGGCTACCGATCCGGTATCGGCGTCCATGACCAACCAGGGACGACTGATCTTCGGCGCCTTGATCGGTGTGATGACGGTTCTCATCCGCGTGGTGAACCCGGCATTCCCTGAGGGCATCATGCTGGCGATCCTGTTCGCCAACCTGTTCGCGCCGCTGATCGACCACTTCTTTGTTCAGGCCAACATCAAGCGCCGCATTCAGCGCACCGGTGTGCCGGCCGAGGAGACTGCCTGATGGCACAGAGCAATAACTCCATCAAGAAGATCCTGGGGGTGGCATTCGCACTCTGTATCGTGTGTTCCGTCATCGTCTCCACTGCTGCGGTAGCACTGCGTCCCATGCAGCAGCTCAACGTGGAACTCGACCGCAAGACCAATATCCTGCGCGTGGCCAACCTGCACGAGCCGGGTATCGACGTCGAGGCGGCTTTCGCTGAGATCACGCCGCGGGTAGTGGACATGCGTACCGGGGAATACACCGACGAGTTCGACCCGGAGACTTTCGACCACTTCCAGGCTGCTCGCGATCCGGCCACTGGCCGCACCCTCTCGGGTGATCGTGATATCGCCGGCCTGACCCGTGTCGAGAACTTCGCCACCGTTTACCTGGTTGGCGATCCCGATCAGCCCGATCAGATCATCCTGCCCATTCGTGGTCAGGGGCTGTGGGGCCTGATGCGCGGGTACATGTCCATCGAGGGCGACGGCAACACCATCGTGGGTATCACCTACTATGAGCACAGCGAAACGCCGGGACTCGGCGCCGAGGTGAACAACCCGCGCTGGCAGGCGCAGTGGGAGGGCAAGCAGATCTTCGCCGATGAAGAGAGCGTGACCCCCGCCATTCGCGTGGCCCGCGGCAGCGGAACTGGCGATCACCAGGTGGACGGTCTGTCGGGTGCTACCCTTACCGCCAACGGTGTGACCAACATGCTGCAGTTCTGGCTGAGCCCTGAAGGCTTCGGTGAGTATCTGGCGACATTCCGTTCAGGAATCGATCCGGAAGAAGCCCAGGAAGCCGACGTCGAACTCGAAGCTGAAGCTTAAGGAGCGATTATGTCAGCCATTACTCCCAAGGGCGTTCTAACGACGCCGCTGACGAGGAACAACCCCATCGCCCTTCAGGTGCTTGGCATCTGTTCGGCCCTGGCCGTGACCACCAGTATGAGCGTATCGCTGGTCATGACCTTGGCGGTCATCTTCGTCTGTGCATTCTCGAACCTGTTCGTCTCGCTGATTCGTCAGCACATTCCTTCGTCGATTCGTATCATCGTGCAGATGACCATCATCGCCTCGTTGGTCATCGTGGTGGATCAGGTGCTCAAGGCATTCGCCTACGAAATGTCCAAGCAGCTCTCGGTCTTCGTCGGCCTGATCATCACCAACTGTATCGTGATGGGGCGTGCCGAAGGCTTCGCCATGCAGAACACGCCGGGATTGTCGTTCCTGGACGGCATCGGTAACGGCCTGGGCTATGGCCTCATCCTGATGGTGGTCGGCTTCGTGCGCGAGCTGTTCGGCTCAGGCAGCGTGTTCGGCTTCACCGTGCTGGAGACCGTCCAGAACGGTGGCTGGTACGTACCTAACGGCCTGCTGCTGCTGCCGCCATCGGCGTTCTTCATCATCGGCCTGCTGATTTGGGCTATTCGTGGCATGCACCCGGAACAGGTAGAGGCCAACGAGTTCAAGATGAAGCACAATACCGAGCCGAAGGAGGCTGTGTAACATGGAACACTATATTAGCCTTTTCGTCGCCTCGGTCTTCGTCGAGAACCTGGCTCTGGCGTTCTTCCTCGGCATGTGTACCTTCTTGGCGGTTTCCAAGAAGGTCTCGGCGGCCTTCGGTCTCGGCATCGCGGTAATCGTGGTGTTGACC
>NZ_JBYCKL010000025.1:0-30570 GCF_057473365.1 Halomonas sp. TH-94 | reverse complement strand
TCGCGATAGTCGTCTCAGTCGGTTTGCTGACCAGCCTAGCATTAGTGCGGCTCCCTAACAGCATCCGCCAGCTGCTGTCCTATTCACGGTACTTGCCGCGCAAGCGCTACACTGAGCGAGAACCGAAGCGGTAGGAAGCCCACCATGACGATGCCCACCACCCCCTTGTTCTGGCGCGATGCCCGCATGCCTCATGTGGAGCTGCGCAAGGTAGTGGATGGCCGCAGGGTCTGTTACGCGCCACACAGCCACACCCAGTGGTCGCTTGGGGCGATCACCGCCGGGGAGAGCACCTTTCGTTACCGGGCCGACCGCTATCACGTGAGTGCCGGTACCCTGGTGATGATGAACCCCGGCTGGATGCACGCCTGCAGTGCCATCGAAGACAGACCCTGGGGCTATCTAATGCTCTACGTGGATGCCGAGTGGCTGAGTGCACTGCGCTACCAGGCCGGACTTCTGGAAGCGCCGCTCTGGCAGGACATCGCCACCGCGGTGATCGACGAGCCCGGTTGGTACAGCGGCTACTGCCGTATGACGGATTGCCTGCTCGACCCGAGTCGCGACCTGCTCGACAAGCAGTCGGAGGTCGTCGAATATCTCTCGGCGCTCATGCACTCCCTTGCTGGCCAACACGTTCAGCCCGTCGAGCAGGTGCCGTCCACCCTGCAGGGTTTGGCTGCCTATCTGGATGAGCACGTGGCCGAGGAGGTATCGCTGGACGAACTGTGCAAGCGCAGCGGCTTCAGTGCCGGCCATCTGATCCGCGCCTTCAAGCGACACTTCGGCTTTACCCCCCACGCCTATCTGGTCAACCGGCGTATTCAATTGGGCCAGCGCGAACTGAAGACAGGCACTCCGATTGCGGAAGCGGCACTGAACGCCGGTTTTTCCGATCAGCCGCATTTTCAGCGCACCTTCAAGCGACTGGTGGCCGCCACGCCGAACCAATACCGCCAATCTAGCGTTGAACCGTAATTCATTCGATCAGCAGGTAAAAGCAGCTTGCTGCCAGCAAGAGCGCCAGCGTTCGGTTGACGGCGATAAGAACTGCCGGGCGCTGCATGTAACGGCGTAGAAAGGCGCCGGCATAGACCCAACTGCCTAGAGACAGCCAGCAGATCGGCAGGTAAAGCGCCGCGAAGAGCAGCACCTGGGGCAGCTCGCCACCGCTGGTGTAAGCGGCGATACCCGAGGCCGATGCCAACCACGCCTTGGGGTTGAGCCACTGCATCAGTGCACCTGCCATGAATCCGGGCGCCCGCTGAGATTCCCCCTCGGGCAAACGACCGTCGTCGCGGAACAGCCGCCAGCTCAAGTAGAGCAGAAACGCCACCCCGGCCCATCGCAGTGCCGCTGTCAGCCCCGGTACCAGCGTCATCAGCGAATAAAGTCCTAACCCGACGGCCACGAACAGTACAACGAAGCCAAGTGTGGCGCCGGTGACGAACACCAAGCCTTGTGAGATGGGGTAGCGAGTGCCGCTGCTCAAGCAGACAAGATTGACCGGCCCCGGTGATATCGAAGCGGCAAGGGCGAACGCCGACATCGGCAGAATCATGGCAAGGCTCATCGCATCCTCCTGGGTGGCAATGGCCCGAGTGTGCGATGACGGCGAGACGCAGTATTGAACGAAATTGAGGTGCAAGCTTGTGGGGAACCGAACTACCGGCCCGGCTTGGCCGGTAGTTCGACGAATGCCAATGGCTTCGCTTACTTGTTCAGCGCATCGAGCAGCAGCTTGGCGGTGGGCTCGGAGGAGGGCGGGTTCTGGCCGGTGATCAACAAGCCATCCTGGCGGGTATATGGCTCGAAGACGTCAGCCTTGGAGTAGTGGGCTCCGCCTTCCTTGAGCGCATTCTCTACCAGATGAGGCACGATATCGGTGAGCCCTACGGCATCTTCTTCTTCGTTGGTGAAACCGGTGATCTGGCGACCCTTGATGATGAGCTCGCCCTCGGGGTCGCGAGCGTGAATCAGCACGATGGGTGCGTGACACACGGCAGCCACCGGCTTTTGTTGCGCCCAGAAGGTCTCGATCAGGCGGATGGAATTCTTGTCGTCAACCAGATCCCAAAGCGGGCCGTGACCGCCGGGGTAGAAAACGGCATCGAAATCGTCGGCGCTGACCTCGTCCAGCTTGTGCGTATTGGCCAGCGCCTGCTGGGCTTTGGCGTCCTGCTGAAAACGGCGGGTCGCTTCGGTCTGGCTGTCCTCAGCGTCGCTCTTGGGGTCCAGCGGCGGTTGGCCGCCTTTGGGTGAGGCCAGAACCACCTCGGCGCCTGCGTCGAGGCAGGCATAGTAGGGTGCCGCCAGCTCCTCCAGCCAGAAGCCGGTCGGTTCACCGGTATCGCCGAGGCGGTCGTGGGAAGTCAGGACCATCAGGATACGTGAAGTCATGCCATTCTCCTGCAGCTTCGTACATGGTTGGGTCTACTCCGGAGCGTAGTCGCGTGGCGCGACATTGCACGAAATTCAGGTGCACTAGACTGAGGGTGTCTGAACCCTGGAAGGAGGCGTCATGCTGCTCGAAGGTTCTTGCCATTGCGGTGCGGTGCGTTTCAGCATCGAGTCACCGCATCCCTATCCTTATCAACGCTGCTACTGTTCCATCTGCCGCAAGACCGCCGGTGGAGGTGGCTATGCAATCAACCTGAGCGGGCTCGCCGAGACGCTGCAGGTCGAAGGGGCGGAGCATAAGGGCGTATACCATGCCGTGATCGATGGCGAGCGGAGCTCCGGTGAGCGCCACTTCTGCAAACACTGCGCCTCGGCGCTATGGGTCTACGACCCCAGCTGGCCCGAGCTGGTCCACCCTTTCGCCTCGGCTATCGATACCGACTTGCCGGTGCCGCCGGAGAGAGTCCATCTACTGCTGGACAGCAAGGCCGGCTGGGTGGAAGTCGAGGTGCAGCAAAACGATCAGTGCTTCGCCGGATACCCCGAGGAGAGCATCGCCGAGTGGCATCAGCGCAGAGGGCTGGAATCGAATTGAGTTGCCCTAGGCGGAGCACTGCTCACTCTGCATTTCGGTTGGCAATGGGGCCTTTTCCCAGCATTTTCAACAGAGCGGTACGGCACGCTTTGAACACGGGGTAGAGGCGTGCCGTTCGCTCTGGGTTGGCAAACAGCCGATACATGAGACGGTTGAACACCCCGCTGCGAGTGCCGAGCAGAGTGAGGCGGTGCAAGGCTTCGCTGCCATGGTACCAGCGCTCGCCGATTTGCAGGGCGAACCCTTCATCCAGGTCGATGCCCATGGCGGAGAGTTCGCGGCGCGCTTCGCTCTCCTGCCTGGCATCGATCAGCTCAAGCTTGCCTACCTCCCGATCGATACGCTGCCAGCGCACATAGCGCCGACACATCGGGCACTCGCCATCGTATACCAGGCGCAGGCGAGGCTGTGCGGTGCTATCTCCCTTGGTGTCTTGAGCATCCATTTCAGTACCGCCTACTCGTCATGCTTCCTATGCAGGGTCGTCATCAGCCGCCTTCATGTCCAGTGCCTGACTGTACACCGGTGCTACCACGGTGAAGGGATCGCTTCCTTCTCGATAAGGGCCTCGGTACGTGTGCGATAGCGAAGCGCTTCTCCTTCGATCTCTTCGCCTTGGGCGGAAGGAACGATGGTCGAGTGAAAGTCCTCACTTCGATCGGGGCAAGCACGGCAGCTGGCGAGCCAGCCGACCTGGACCTCGCCCTGACCGGAAAGCCCAATGGTCATGGCATGGCGGTACCGAGAGAGAGGGTACTCGCGATACCACTGTTGTAACGACTCCACCGCCTCGGGCAGCGCCAGGTCGATTTCATAAAATGTCTGGGTACGGTAGGAAAACCAGCGTGCTTGCATGCTCTGTGGTGCAGGTATAGGAGCACCCAAGCTGTAATAGCTATCGCTGGCAGGTGGGTATTGCCCAAAACCGTCGTTCAAATCGCCGTTCGGTCCGCTCCAGGTGTGGTCGAAGGTAATTGTTTCCACCCACACAGGCCAGCCCTCAGGGCCGCCAACGGCTTGGATCGTGAACTCGTAATTGCGAGGCTCCGACTCGCAGGCAGACACAGACAGACAAAGTGCAAGAAGCAAGCCCAGGCGTGGAGCAGAACGCGTTGAACATGGCTGCCTGGAGGTTGAACGCTGCAGGGTGAGAGGAGTGGCAAGGTGGGTGTTCATAAAATCCTTTTATCCGTTATCCCTGTGAAAAAGTCATCCACACTTGGGTTGCTTGAGACGCCGTCCATTCTACTGAATGTGGGAAGAGGGGAAATGGCCGATATCTTACAAGGCCATGGTAAATACCTGACATGTGATTTTTTGTTAGTCGAGAGGCAAGCGATATGTATACATAATGAGGGTGAATCTTTTGGTTTTTTTCTGCGCTTGGTATCATTGGATTTTCATCCATTTCTCACCGGTAACGCGTCGAGCCAGGATGGCGTGATGGCAATCGCTACTGGCTGCAGGTGAGTTTTTATTTCATGACAGGTAGCTTGTGATGCTTTTGTACACCTTCTTTGGTGCTGCAGCGATGGTGGCCGTTCATCTTCTAGGCTACCGGCTTTTGGGCTACAAGGGGCGCTCAGCCCGGCTGTTAGTATCTTTGGCTGGCGGAACGTCCGTTGCCTATGTGTTCCTTCAGATCCTTCCAAAACTCGCCTACAGCGACTTGGTACTCGCACATTCGGAAATGTTGAGTGAGGCTAGATGGCAGCACCATGCATTTCTCCTGGCCATGATTGGCCTTGTCGGTTTTCTGGGTCTGGATCAAATGGCGACCAAGCTTGCAGCGGTAGGTCGATACAGACCTAAAGTCGACCACTTCCGTATCATCGCTGTGGTGTACATAGCCTATAATTTCCTCGTTGGTTATATTCTTAATTTTCATTGGGCCATGGGTGGTGGGCGCTCGGTCTTGCTTTATGTGCTTGCCATGAGTCTTCATTTCTTGTTTGTCGGTTATATGCTTGGCCGCCATCATCCTGTTCACAAGGTGATAAAGGTTCGTTGGTACTTTGCAGCTGCATTGCTGTTGGGATGGCTTGCCTCTCTAGTTAGAGAGCTGCGGCCAGAGTTTCTCGCCTCCCTATTGGCACTATTGGCAGGAGCCATGATTGTCATTACTTTAAAAGAAGAGCTGCGTGATGAAACGCTGGATGAATTTTCTACTTTTGCGCTAGGGGCTTTCCTTTATACGATTCTCCTGATGCGGATATAGGGCCATACTGATAAAAATGAACCACAGATCCTGAGATGGGAAACGATATGCAGCAAGTCTATAAAACACCGCCGAACCCGGCCGATATGCAGCGCGCCGAGCGCAAGATTCGTTTCGCAGGCACGCTCGGCCTCCTGCTGTTCGGCTTAGCGGTGGGCGTCGCCTACTTCTTGCTGCCCACCCTTGCCAGCTTTCCTGTTGAGCTGGCCGAACGCCTGGCCTTTGCCGCACGTGCCAGCGCTGTGGTGTTCTTCTGTGTGCTGGTAGCAGTGGGCATGGTGGCGACCATTCGCCGGATCTCGCCGCAGGACATCGGCGGTTCCGCCGCCGGGCCGCCGAGCGAGAGGCTCGCCATTTATGTAGCGTTCCTGCAGAACACCCTGGAACAGGCGGTATTGGCGGTCGGGTTCTATGTTGCCTACGCCAGCCTGGTGGCAGGGGCATGGCTCTCACTCATTCCCGTCAGCGTGGCGTTCTTCGTGATCGGCCGCGTACTGTTCCTGCGTGGCTATCGGCGCGGGGTCGAAGGACGAGCGCTAGGCATGGTGCTGACCATGACGCCTGTCATCGTGGGTTACCCGGCCGTGCTCGTTCTCATGGTGCTAGATTGGTTCTAGGCCTAGGATTTATGGCTCCTCCCCCAATGGCCTCGACCGGAGAATGGCATGGACGAATCGACGAAACGCGAGCTTATAGAGCGCTACATCGCTGCCTACAACGACTTCGACATAGAGGAAATGCTGGCCGTACTTGCGCCTGACATCGAGTTCGAGAATTACTCAGGGGACGAACTCACCAACTCGGCCAGCGGCATCGACGAGTTCAGGCTTCTGGCCGAGCAAGCCAAGCGGTTTTTCACCGAGCGCCTGCAGCGCGTGACGAGCCTGACCTTCAGCGAAGAGGGGGTCACGGCCGAGATCGATTACCGGGGCCGCCTGGCGCAGGACATCCCCGGCGGGCCGAAAGAGGGAAGCTTGATCGAACTGAATGGCACTACCGAGTTTACGTTCGGCGGGGGGCGGATCGTCAGAATCGTCGACCGTAGCTGAATTGGCCATCGGCCGATATATCGGATACCAAAATGGAAGCGAACATCACCCTACGTGAAGAAACTGCCGCCGATATCGATGCGATACACGACGTAACCGTCGCGGCTTTTCGCGAGATGGAACACAGCAGCTATACCGAGCAGTTCATCGTGGCCGAATTACGCGCCGCTGGCGCCTTGGCAGTATCGCTGGTGGCGGAGAGGGAAGGTCGGGTAGTGGGGCATATCGCTTTCTCGCCGGTAAGCATCTCGGATGACACCATGGGTTGGTATGGCTTGGGGCCAGTTTCCGTACAGCCGGAATACCAGCGGCAGGGCATCGGCAAGGCGCTGATCGAAGAGGGCTTGGCTCGGCTGAAAGCCATCGGCGCCCAAGGCTGCTGTCTCGTAGGCCACCCTGAGTATTACCAGAAGTTCGGGTTCCACAATGTTGCCGGGTTCGTCTACGAGGGTGTGCCGCCGGAGTATTTCTTCGCCTTGTCTTTCGGCAATCATGTTCCGCAGGGTAGCGTTGCCTTCCATGATGCTTTTCTTGCGGATGGGCAATCATGAAAACCCAGTACTACACCGCAGCCAGTCTCGATGGCTTCATTGCCACTGAAGAGGACTCCCTGGAGTGGCTGTTCACCCTGGCCGACCTCAGCGACTCCAGCTATCCGGCATTCATCGCCGAGGTAGGTGCTCTGGCCATGGGGGCTCCACCGGCGCGGAAAGGCGTATAGCAGCTTGGTTGTTTGGCACCCACGTAAAGACGGCCGTCTTCCTATGGTCTAGTGTCAATGAAGGACATGGCCACGACCGCATGAAGAAGCACGGCTTATCGTCAACCTACTGGGAGACACGACATGCCAATGGGAACAATTCTACTGATAGTCCTGATTTTACTACTGATCGGCGCGATACCTGCTTGGCCCCACAGCAGGGGGTGGGGATACGGTCCCAGTGGCGGGATCGGGCTGGTACTGATAATCGTGCTCATTCTGGTGTTGATGGGGACAATATAGTCGTCCCAATGAAAAAGGTTCTGGTGATCACCGGCGGCAGCCGAGGTATTGGGGCGGCCACTGCACGCTTGGGCGCCGCTAGTGGGTATGCCGTGTGTATCAACTATCGCCACAACGAAGCCGCTGCACTTGCCGTGGTCGAGGAGATCAACCGTGCCGGCGGCAAGGCGATTGCCATGGCGGGCGACGTCGGCTCCGAGCCCGACGTGGTGCGCCTCTTCGAAGAGGTCGACGAGAAACTCGGTACCGTCACGGCACTGGCCAACAACGCCGGCATTCTTGAAACACAGATGCGCGTCGAGGACATGGACGCAGGACGCCTGCAGCGGGTATTAACCGCCAACGTCATCGGCAGCTTTCTCTGCGCTCGCGAGGCCGTGCGACGCATGTCCACTCGGCACGGTGGCCAGGGCGGGGCGATCGTCAACGTCTCCTCCATCGCCTCTCGGCTCGGCGCTCCCAACGAGTATGTCGACTATGCCGCCGCCAAGGGCGCCATCGACAGCTTCACCATCGGCCTGGCCAAGGAGGTCGCTACCGAGGGCATTCGCGTCAACGCCGTACGCCCCGGTGTGATCTACACCGAGATCCATGCCAGCGGGGGTGAGCCGGATAGGGTCGAACGAGTAAAAGCGGGCGTGCCGATGCAGCGCGGCGGCCAGGCGGAAGAGGTGGCCCGCGCCATCCTCTGGCTGCTTTCCGATGACGCCTCCTACTCGACCGGTTCGCTGTTGGACGTAACGGGCGGGCGATAAGCGAGAGTGTTAAAAGCCCCGTTTCGTGTCATGTCTCAGCTGCTACGATCAGGGATGAGGCAGCATTCATCAGGCAACGCCCAGGAGGAACGATGAACAAGGACCTGTTCACGCGCCGGGTCAGTGTGATCACCGGTGACATCACCCAGCTCGAGGTGGATGCCATCGTTAACGCGGCCAATCACTCGCTGATGGGTGGGGGCGGCGTAGACGGTGCCATTCACCGCGGTGCCGGCCCGGAGCTCAAGCAGGCCTGCCAGCGCCTGCGTGATACCGAGTGGCCTGACGGGCTGCCAGACGGCGAGGTCGCGCTGACCAATGGCTTCGAGCTGCCGGCACGCTATGTGATCCACACCGTGGGGCCGGTCTATGCCAAGACCAAGGACAAGTCGCACCTGCTTGCCAACTGCTACCGCAACGCCCTGGTGCTGGCCGACAGGCACGGCTGTCGCAGCATCGCCTTTCCGGCAATTTCTACCGGTGTCTATGGTTATCCGTTCGATGAAGCGGCGCATGTGGTGCTCGATGTGCTGGCCGAAGCGCTGCCACGCCACGAGTTGTACGTGACGCTGTGCTTCCACAGCGAAAAGGATACCAAGGCATTTGAGTCGATCATGCAGAACCGGTAACGGTAGCGCGGTGGCAGGGCCCAACGTGGCAGGTCACCGTATTGGACAGCCGGTTACCGAAAGGCCTCAGGCTGTGTGATAGACTGCGCGCCTCGGCCCGCGCCAGCAACACTTCCCCATCGGTAGCCCGTCATGGAAATCAAAGTCAATTTTCTCGAAAATCTCAGGCTTGAAGCCAAGTTTGACGATTTCACCGTCATCACCGACCAGCCCATTCGCTACAAGGGCGACGGCTCGGCACCAAGTCCGTTCGACTACTTCCTGGCGTCTTCCGCGCTGTGTGCGGCCTACTTCGTGCGGGTGTACTGCCTGGCGCGAGATATCCCCACCGAGAACATCCGGCTTTCGCAGAACAACATCGTCGACCCGGAAAACCGCTACAACCAGATCTTCAAGATCCAGGTAGAGCTGCCTGAGGACATCTCCGAGAAAGACCGCGAAGGCATCCTGCGCTCCATCGACCGCTGCACGGTCAAGAAGGTGGTACAGACAGGCCCCGAGTTCCAGATCGAGACGGTGGAGAACCTCGACGAGGACGCCCAGGCGCTGCTGATGGTGCAGCCCGACGAAGCCTCCTACACCTGGATCGAGGGCAAGGACCTGCCGCTGGAGCAGACCATCGCCAACATGTCCGGCATGCTGGCGGAACTGGGCATGAAGATCGAGATCGCCTCCTGGCGCAATATCGTGCCCCACGTGTGGTCGCTGCACATCCGCGACGCCGCCTCGCCGA
This sequence comes from Halomonas sp. TH-94, assembly GCF_057473365.1. NCBI lineage: Bacteria > Pseudomonadati > Pseudomonadota > Gammaproteobacteria > Oceanospirillales > Halomonadaceae > Halomonas > Halomonas sp. TH-94. Next base: position 21,188 of record NZ_JBYCKL010000025.1, on the reverse strand, counting down.
TGTGCTTCACCAACGGCAAGGGCGCCACCAAGGAGAGCGCACTGTGCTCCGCGCTGGGCGAGTTCATCGAGCGTCTGAGCTGCAATTTCTTCTACAACGACCAGTTCTTCGGTGAAGAGATCGCCAACAGCGCCTTCGTGCACTATCCGAACGAGGAGTGGTTCCAGCCAGGCCCCAACGACGAGCTGCCCGAGGGTATCCTCGACGAGTACACCCGCGATATCTACGACCCTGAAGGCGAACTGCGCGGCTCGCACCTGATCGACACCAACTCCGGCAAGGCCGAGCGGGGCATCGTCGCCTTGCCCTTCGTGCGCCAGTCGGACGGCGAAACGGTCTACTTCCCCTCCAACCTGATCGAGAACCTCTACCTCAGCAACGGCATGAGCGCCGGCAATACGCTGCAGGAAGCCCAGGTGCAGTGCCTCTCGGAGATCTTCGAGCGGGCCGTGAAGCGCGAGATCCTCGAGCAGGAGCTGGCACTGCCGGACGTGCCCATGGAAGTGCTCGAGCGCTACCCGGCCATTCTCGAAGGCATCCAGGCGCTGGAAGCCCAGGGCTACCCGGTGCTGGTGAAGGATGCCTCACTCGGCGGCCAGTTCCCGGTGATGTGCGTGACCCTGATGAACCCGCGCACCGGCGGCGTGTTCGCCTCCTTCGGCGCTCACCCCAGCTTCGAAGTGGCGCTGGAGCGCAGCCTCACCGAGCTGCTGCAAGGGCGCAGCTTCGAGGGCTTGAACGACTTCCTGCCGCCGACCTTCAACTCCCAGGCCGTCTCCGAGCCGAACAACTTCGTCGAGCACTTCATCGACTCCTCGGGGCTGGTTTCGTGGCGCTTCTTCAGCGCGAAGAGCGACGTCGAATTCAGCGACTGGGACTTCTCCGGCAGCAATGAAGAGGAAGCGGCGACGCTGTTCGGCATCCTCGAAGAATTGGGCAAGGAAGTGTACGTAGCCGTGCACGAGGATCTGGGCGCGCCGGTGTGCCGCATCCTGGTGCCGGGCTACTCCGAGGTGTACCCGGTGGACGACCTGATCTGGGACAACACCAACATGGCCCTGGATTACCGCGAGGACATCCTCAACCTCCATGCGCTGAACGACGGCCAGCTGGCCGACCTGCTGGAGCGCCTGGAAGAGAGCCAGCTCGACGACCACATGGACATCATCACCCTGATCGGTATCGAGTTCGACGAGAACACCGTGTGGGGGCAGCTCACCATCCTCGAGCTGAAGCTGTTGATCAACCTCGCCCTGCAGCAGCACGAAGAGGCGCTGGAACGGGTCGAGATGTTCCAGCAGTACAACGACAACACCGTGGAGCGCGGCCTGTTCTATCAGGCCTTGGCAGCTGTGCTGGAGATCGTACTCGACGACGAGCTGGAGCTCGACGACTACCTGCACAACCTCACGCGCATGTTCGGCGAGCAGACCATGGCAGCCGTTGTCGGTTCGGTGAACGGCGAGGTGCGCTTTTACGGCCTGACCCCGACCAACATGCAGCTCGAAGGCCTGGAGAAGCATCAGCGCTTGATCGAGAGCTACAAGAAGCTGCATGCCCACCGGGCCAAGCGCGCAGGCGTGGCGCACTAAGTCAGCCATACGCAGCTACGCCGGAGCACATAAGCGCCCCGGGTCAGTTCATACTGGCCCGGGGCGTTTGTGTTTTCGTTAATCAAGGATGTGAGCCAATGAGAGCAACAACATGGTGAAAGTGGCGATATTCGTCGACGTCCAGAACGTCTACTACACGGTGCGGGAAGCGTATAAGCGCAACTTCGACTACAACAGATTCTGGGCGCAAGCCACGGCCGGAAGGGAAGTCGTCAAGGCCTTTGCCTACGCCATTGACCGTGGCGACCAGAAGCAGCGGGAGTTCCAGAACATCCTTCGTGCTATCGGCTTCGAGGTAAAGCTGAAGCCCTACATCCAAAGAGCGGACGGCTCAGCGAAAGGCGACTGGGATGTCGGCATCACCCTCGATGCCATCGAGTACGCCGAGCAGGCGGATGTCGTCGTGCTGGTCTCGGGGGACGGCGACTTCGATCTGCTGGTCAGCAAAATCCGTCAGGTCCATGGGAAGGCGGTGGAAGTCTATGGGGTGCCGCAATTGACGGCGAACTCGCTGATGCATGCTGCCAGTGAATTCATACCCATAGAGGGGCAGCTTTTGTTGGGCTAGGTCGTCCGGCGCCATCTACTGTCCGGCAGAACCCCTGAGGGGTGTCGAAATCCAGGATGTCACACAATGACTGAATGACCAATTCGTACGTTCAGGGGAGGCCACGATGACTCAGCTACGCGTGTCATGCTTCAGTATTTCGCTGGACGGGTTTGCCGCCGGTCCCGAGCAGAGCTTGGAAAACCCGATGGGCCTCAATGGCATGGAGATCCATGACTGGGTATTCCCGACCGCGACGTTTCAGCGAAGGGTGTTGGGCACGCAGGGTGGGGAGACCGGAACCGACGATGACTTCGTGGTGCGTGGCTTCGAGAACGTTGGCGCCTGGATCCTGGGCCGCAACATGTTCGGCCCCGTGCGCGGCACCTGGCAGGACGAAGAGTGGAAGGGCTGGTGGGGCGACAACCCGCCTTTTCACATGCCGGTATTCGTGCTGACGCATCACGCCCGCGAGCCCATCGAGATGGCAGGCGGCACCACGTTCCACTTCGTCACCGAAGGCATTCATGCGGCGCTGGAGCGTGCTAGAGAGGCTGCGGGCGACATGGACGTGCGCCTCGGTGGAGGTGTGGCTACCGTCCAGCAGTACCTGAAAGCGCAGCTCGTTGATGAGCTTCACCTTGCCGTCACCCCGGTACTGCTTGGCGCTGGAGAGCACCTGTTCGCCGGCCTCGATATGCGCGTGCTCGGTTATCGCTGTGTGGAGCGAGTAGCTAGCGAGAAGGCTACCCATGTCGTTCTCAGAAGGAATTCCTGATGGCCGATCTGGTGTTCGCAGCGCTCAACTCAGCCGAGATGGCGAGCCTTCCCTGGGTCCTGTACAAGTTCACTGGCGATACCGAAGCCACGCCCCATATCGAGTATTTCAATAGCTAGAGGGAATCGCCAATACTGAAACCAGGGCCGTGCTCGTAGCGAATTGATGTCGAAATGGCCTCGCTTCGTTCGTCTAGGGGGTGTGTGCAATAGATTGACTCTAGTTGAGGAGATTCCCGTGAAGATCGCCATTGAAACCGTGATCAAGGCCGACCTGGAAAGCGTTTGGCAGGCTTGGAGCAACCCTGACGATATCAAGCAGTGGAATGCCGCGTCGGATGACTGGCACACCACACGAAGTGCTGTGGATCTGCGTGAAGGGGGGAATTTTCTGTCGCGCATGGAAGCCAAGGATGGCAGCATGGGTTTTGACTTCGAAGGTATCTACACCCGCATAGTGCCGCTTAAGCTGATCGAATATCGCATGAGCGACGGTCGGGAAGTCGAGGTCGAGTTCATCGAGCGCGCCGACGGCATCCTCGTCAAATCGGCATTCGACGCAGAGCCCGAGAATCCGCCGGAGATGCAGCGCCAAGGCTGGCAGGCGATTCTGGATAACTTCGGACGGCACGTGGAGATGAAGCGCCCAGGTTAATACGCAGCGAGGACCTCTTGAGCACAGCGAAGCGCATTTTCGAGCAACTGGCTGGCAGCCCACTTCCCGAGTGGCATCTCGTCGAGCCTTCGCTGCGGCGCAAGACGTTACAGCCTGGCGATACCGTTTTTCGGGCCGGCGTGGCGCATCCCTTCGTTTACATCGTGGAAAGCGGGATCATCAAGATGATCTACGATACCTGCGAAGGCGATGCCTGGGTCAAGGCGTTTGCCGCGGAGGAGAGGTTGTTCGCTAGCCTTGCCGCGCTTTCGTCGGGGGGCGCCACCAGTTTCAGCGCCATTGCGGCCTGCCCGGCGTCGGTCGAATCGTTGCCGTACCACATTCTGGAGCAGCTCGGCGACAGGCACCCCCAATGGCAGCGCGCGCTCAGGCGGGCCTTCGAGCTCTACGCCTTTCGCAAGGAAGCCCGAGAGCGCGACCTGCTGACCCTCTCCGCAGAAGCGCGCTACCGGCGCTTCATCGAAGAATATCCCCATATCGCCGGACGCGTGACCGACCGAGACATAGCCGGCTACGTTCGGGTTTCACCGGTGGCGCTCAGTCGGATCAAGGCACGCATCAGGCAAGCTCATACTCGCGTATGAGGCCAATAGTTTATTTTTGTTCTATCTCCCGGCCACGCTGTGTCAGAGTCGTGAGGCAAGGTTTGTTCATGCATGGACGCGCATAACGCATTTGCGGAGGCCGTACCATGATTGACAATGCCGCGCTGTTGAATGTCGACACCGCCGTATATAAAACGCTGCTGGAATCCACCCAGGCGATTCCCTGGAGAATCGAATGGAAGACGCTGCGTTTCTCTTATATCGGCCCGCAGATCGAGCGCCTGCTTGGCTGGCCGCAGGACAGCTGGTGCGGCATCGACGAATGGGCAGAACGCATGCATCCCGATGACCGGGAGCGAGTGGTCAACTTCTGTGTCGAGCAATCCAAGGCCGGCGTCGATCACGAAGCGGACTACCGCGCCCTCAAGGCCGACGGCACCTACGTATGGATTCGCGATGTCGTGCACGTGGTTCGCAATAGCGACGGCGAAGCGGAAGCGCTGATCGGCTTCATGTTCGACATCAGTGAGCGGAAGAAGAGCGAAGAGAAGCTGCTGCAGCTGCAACGCGAGCTGGAGGAACTCTCCTATCAGGATGGCCTCACCGGGGTCGCCAACAGACGCCTGCTCGATAGCGTGCTGGAAAAGGAGTGGGCAAGCGCCCGGCGCGGCGGGCAGCCGCTCTCGTTCATCATGTTGGATATCGACTGCTTCAAGCAGTACAACGATCACTACGGCCATCTCGCCGGCGACGACTGCCTGCGCCGGGTGGCCCAAGTGCTCGGTGCCGCGCTGTTGCGACCACGCGACTTGCTGGCACGCTTCGGCGGCGAGGAGTTCGCTCTCGTCTTGCCGGAAACGGGCCTCGATGCCGCCCGCCAGGTCGCGGAGCGCTGCCGAACGGCCCTCAATGGTGCGGCCATGCCCCATCGCGCTTCCGACGTCTCCCACCTCGTTACCGTCAGCATGGGAGTTGTAACCGCCACGCCGGCGGACGGAGGCAGCCAGGCTTCGATGATCGAGAAGGCGGATCGTCTGCTGTATCGGGCCAAGCAGCATGGGCGGGATTGTATCGTCGCGGAGTAAACCACGTTACGAAGTGAATTAAACACGGAATGATTGAGAATCGATGGTATACGAGCGAGCGACGACACCTGTCCCAGATGCTTTTCTGTTTGCCGTCGAGGATAGCTTTCAGGCAATCTGGCAGCACAACTCAACACCCCGAGCCTGATAAGGCTTGGGGTGTTGTCGTTTATGGCAAGCAGCGAAAGGGCTGCCTCTACATCTTGCTCACGATCAGCGCCGCATTCACTCCGCCAAAGCCGAAGCCGTTGCACAGCACGTGCTGGCAGAGGTGCTCGCGAGCCGAGCCGGAGACGATATCCAGGTCGTGCAGGTCCTCGTCGCGGTTCTCCAAGTTGAGGGTAGGGGGCAGGCGGTCGTGCATGACGGAAAGCGCGGAGAAGATGCTTTCCACGCCGCCGGCGGCACCTAGCAAATGACCGGTCGACGATTTGGTGGCGGAAATCGGAATGCCACCGAGGGCATCGCCAAAGGCGTTGCGCAGGGCGGCGATCTCGGCTCTATCGCCGACCGGCGTCGAGGTGGCGTGGGCGTTGATATGGTTGATGTCGGCGGCGGAGAGCCCCGCCATTCGCAGTGCGGCCCGAATGGCCGCCGCGGCACCGCCGCCGTCTTCCGGCCCGGCGGTGATGTGGTGGGCATCGGCGCTGGTGCCGTAGCCGCTGAGAACGGCCAGCGGTATTGCGCCGCGCGCTTCGGCGTGGGCCAGGGTCTCGATCACCAGCAGCCCCGCACCCTCCCCCATGACGAAGCCGTTGCGGGCCTGGTCGAAAGGGCGCGAGGCCTTGGCGGGCTCGTCCTGCTCGGCGGAGAGCGCCTTCATTGCATGGAAGCTGGCAAGCGCGAGTGGGTCGATACAGGCTTCCGCGCCGCCCACCAGAGCCACCTCGGCTTCACCGCTGCGAATCATGCGCATGCCGTCGCCTATGGCCTGAACCCCGGCCGCGCAGGCCGTGACCGGGCAACCGATCGGCCCGCGAAAGCCATAGCGAATCGACACGTTGCCGGCCGCCAGGTTTGCCAGGAAGGCCGGTACGGTGAACGGGGAGAGCCGTCGATGGCCGCGGGTCGAGAGGGTATTCTGCGCCTGGGTGATGGTAGGGAAGCCGCCGATGCCGGAGCCCACGATGGTAGCCGTGGCCAGCCGATCCGCATCGCTCTCGGGGAACCAGTTCGCCTGGGTCAGCGCTTCTTCGGCGGCGGCCATGGCGTAGAGGCTGAACAGCTCCATTTTGCGACGTTCTTTGACATCCAGCACGCGGTCCGGATCGAAGCCGGCTTCCGGGTCGTCCTCGATGCCGGGCACCGAGCCCGCCGCCTTGATCGGCAGCTCGCCGGTATCGATGCGGGTGATCGAAGAGACGCCGGAACGGCCGGCGATAAGGCGCTCCCAGCCTGCCTTTACGCCGCAACCAAGAGGGCTGATCATGCCCATACCGGTGATGACAAGGGGAGATAGCATGGTAATGTCCTGAACAGCTTTGGTTGTGCCACGCTAGCAGTCAGGTTCATATGATCAAGATAATATTCAGCGGAGTGAGAGGTCGCCATGCCCTACTCGACGAACCACAAAGCCAAATCGCGGGAACGCATCCTCAAGTCCGCCATCGAGTTGTTCAGCCGTAAAGGCTTCGAGAAGGTTTCCATCGGCCAGATCATGAAACTCGCCAAGATGACCCATGGCGCCTTCTACGCCCACTTCGCCTCGAAGGAAGCGCTCTACCATGCCTCGGTGCGGGAAACCCTGGAGAGCAGCCGTGCCGCCAGGCTGGTCAAGGGGCCGCTTTCGGTGAAGCACCTCACCGAGCTGGTGGCCAACTGCTGGAACCTCCAGGAGCTGGAGCGCAAGCACAAGCCGGGGCCCGAAACGGTACTGTTCAACGAGATCGGCAACGAGAACGCCGAAGTCCGCACGCTCTTCGAAGCCTCCTACCTGAGCATGAAGAAAATGCTGGAAACCCGGCTCATCGCTCTGAGCCGCCTGAAGAAACTGCCTTTCGAAGCCGACCGTGAAGTCATCGCCGACAAGTCCCGCGCCATTCTCGCCTCGCTGGTGGGTGCGGTGGCCATCGCCAAGAGCCTGCCCGGCGAACAGGAACGCCAGCACATCCTCAATGCGGCCCAGCGCAACATCCTGCAGATGCTCGGCGTCAACGAAAGCGAGCTGGAAAGCATGCTGAGCGATGTGGGGCAGGAGGGGAGCGCTGCGTAGCCCAAGCCCCCACGCCGACACGTGATGCCCGCAAGAATTTCCCTTCTCACGAGGTTTTCAGCAATACGGCTGCGGGCGTGTGACATAACGTGCGTATTGACGTACGTACCTGAAGACGTACAATTGATAAAATGTTGAACGCACCGGAGGTGGGGCATGACCGGCATTACTGCCACTGAGGCACGCAGCAACCTTTACCGACTGATTGACGAAACAGCGGAATCTCACCAGCCGATTGTCATCCTGGGGAAGCGGAACAAAGCTGTCTTGGTCTCCGAAGAAGACTGGTCCGCCATTCAGGAAACGCTCTATCTGCTTTCCGTGCCCGGCATGCGTGAGTCCATCCGCGAGGGGATGGATACCCCTGTCGATGAGTGCAACGAGGAGCTGGACTGGTGACATGGAAGTTGGTCTATACCAAGCAAGCCCAGAGAGATGCCAAGAAGCTGGCCTCCAGCGGCTTGAAACCCAAAGCTCAGGAATTGCTGGCACTGATTGCAGAAGACCCTTATCGGAAGCCGCCGCCGTTTGAGAAGCTGATCGGTGATCTGGCAGGCGCCTGTTCACGCCGCATCAATATTCAGCATCGGCTGGTGTACCAAGTGCTTGAAGAAGAGCGAGTCATTAAAATACTCCGGCTCTGGAGCCACTACGATTGATGCATGCACCGTCGCTGCTCCGTACCATTCACCTACCGCTTAGCGGCATCTGATCCCTTCTTTCATAGCCTATCCCTATCAAGGCGAAAGCCTCCCATCGCCTTGACGGCTTAAGCGCTGAATCCTTCACTGTATTTTGACGGCTTGCAGAAACCGAGGCGATACAAATCGTCGGTACGAAGACTCTGTGGGCCTCCATCATGCCGAGGAGAAAGACCGTGTCTGATCAGAAGCCTAAGCGCAAGGAGTGGGGCGCACGCACCACGCCCAGCCTGCAGGGGAACGAGCACTGGTGGCCCGACCAGCTCAATCTGAACGTATTGCACCAGAAACACCCCGATGCCAGCCCGTTCGGGCCCGACTTCAAATATGGCGAGGCGTTCTCGCAGCTCAACGTCGACGAACTGTGCGCCGATATCGATGCGCTGATGACCGACTCGCAGGACTGGTGGCCCGCCGATTGGGGCCACTACGGCCCATTCTTCATTCGCATGTCGTGGCATGCGGCCGGCACCTACCGCGCCATCGACGGCCGCGGGGGCGGCGGCACCGGCGCCCAGCGTTTCGCACCACTCAACAGCTGGCCCGACAACGGCAACCTGGACAAGGCGCGCCGGCTGCTCTGGCCGATCAAGAAGAAATATGGCGAGAAGATCTCCTGGGCCGACCTGCTGGTCCTTGCCGGCAACCGGGCGCTCGAGACGATGGGCTTTCGCACCTTCGGTTTCGGCTTCGGCCGCTCCGACATCTGGGCACCCGAGGATGACATCTACTGGGGCCCCGAGACCGAGTGGCTCTCCACCAACGACGACCGTTACACCGGTACCTGGGAAGACGGCAGCCGCAGCCTCGACAACCCGCTCGCCGCGGTGCAGATGGGGCTTATCTACGTCAATCCCGAAGGGCCCAACGGCGTTCCCGATGCGATGAAGTCCGCCCAGGACGTGCGTGAGACCTTCGCCCGCATGGGCATGAACGACCGCGAGACCGTCGCACTGACCGTAGGCGGCCACACCTTCGGCAAGATGCACGGCAACGGCTCCCCGGATGCCGTGGGCGATGCGCCCGAGGCCGCGAAGATCCACCAGCAGGGCATCGGCTGGGCCAACAAGCACGAGACCGGCCTTGGCGAGTACACCGTGACCTCCGGCCTCGAAGGCGCCTGGACCCCGACCCCCACCAAATGGGACAACTCCTACCTCAACACCATCTTCGCCCACCAGTGGGAGGTGAAGAAATCGCCCGCAGGCGCCAACCAGTGGGAGCCGGTCGAGGTGAAGGAAGGGTTCTGGGTACCCGACGCCCACGTGGAAGGCAAGAAGAACCCGCCGGTGATGAACACCGCCGACATGGCGATGATCACCGACCCTGCCTATCTCGAAATCGCCAAGGAGTACCATCAGAACCCGGACGTGCTCGCCGACGAGTTCGCCCGTGCCTGGTACAAGCTGCTGCACAGGGACATGGGCCCGCAGGCACGCTACCTCGGCCCCCATGTGCCCAACGAAGACCTCGTCTGGCAGGACCCGGTACCCAAGCATGAGGGGCCGCTGGTCAACGACCAGCAGATCGCCACGCTCAAGCAGCAGATCGCCGATTCCGGCCTAACCGCCAAGCAGCTGGTGGGCACCGCCTGGGCCGCGGCCTGCACCTACCGCCAGACCGACCACCGCGGCGGCGTCAACGGCGCGCGCATTCGCCTGGAACCGCAAATCGGCTGGGACATCAACGTGCGCACCGGCGTGCCCGAAGTGCTCGACCGGCTGGAGCAGATCAGGGGCGGTTCGGACGCCAACATCTCGCTGGCCGACATGATCGTGCTGGGCGGCAGCGTCGGGGTCGAGATGGCGGCCAAGGCGGGCGGGCACCATATCACCGTACCGTTCAGCCCGGGCCGCACCGACGCGAGCCAGGAGATGACCGAGGTGGATGCGCACGCCTACCTGGAACCGAGGCACGATGCGTTCCGCAACTACATGCAGGATCAGGTGACCTCCATACCCGCCGAGCACCTAATGATAGACCGCGCCTTCATGCTGAACCTCAGCGTACCGCAGATGACGGCACTGCTCGGCGGCATGCGGGCCATCGGCGTCAACGTCGGTGACAACAAGGACGGCATGTTTACCGATCGCCCCGGCCAGCTGACGAACGACTTCTTCGTCAACCTCGTCGACATGGGCACCGTGTGGGAGCCCCTCAATGAAGACGAGGAACACTTCGAAGGCCGCAACCGCAAGACGGGCGAGAGGAAGTGGACCGCCACCCGGGTAGACCTCGTGTACGGCTCCAACTCCCAGCTACGCGCCATAGCCGAGGAGTACGCCGCCAACGGCGGCGAAGAGCGCATGATCGACCGCTTCGTGAAAGGGTGGGTGAAGGTAATGGAGAACGACCGCTTCGACCTGCACCGCTGAATGACGGGTCCGCGGCAGTAACGCGGACCTAGTGGGCTCTCAAACTGACCCCGGAGGCTGAGCAACCAGCCACCGGGGTTTTTTATGTCCGACTCAGATCAAGAGAAGCGGCACTATCGCCGCCTCATGCTTTAGTTGGCGTTGCCCTCAACGTTTCGGTTGGTTACGGTTAGTAAAAAGCCGCAGCAGACGGCTTAGGTTCCACCTGAAAACTTCGCTCGCCGACTTTTCAGTCAAAGCCTAGTAACTAAGCATACGCAGGGACTGCCGCACTAAGGATGATGCTCATTATCATCCATTCTGCCAGCAGGGGCGGTAGCGTGCCCCGTCCCCCAGTCCCCTCCCGCCTGACAAAACCCAGTCTTATCTGAAATTCTCATTAACTTATTGGATTTAAAAGTCGATTTCGCCGCATGGTATTCTCCAACGAATACCGATGAAACAGAGATAACCCAATGCGGCAGCAAGGCAAGCTCACACAGTGGAACGACGCCAAGGGCTTCGGCTTCATCACGCCGACTGCAGGCGGCCCTCGTGTGTTCGTTCATATCAGCGCCTTTCCCCGCGATGGGCGCCGCCCAACAGTCAACGAGCCGATCACCTACCACCTGACACAAGACAGCCAGAACAGACCGAAAGCGCAGAAGGTGGGCTACCTGAAAGCGGCACGCCATGCATCCCCACGCTCCAGAGGGCTGATGATGGCATGCGCCATAGCCGCCGCGTTCTTCGTGCTACTGGCCGCCCTGAGCGCTCTAGGCCACACGCCATGGCAACTCCTGGGAGCGTACGCACTGCTAAGCGTGATCACCTTCGCCATGTACGGCATCGACAAAGCCGCAGCAGGGAAGGGCAGAAGGCGCACACCGGAAGCCACGCTTCTCTTCGCAGGTTTGCTCGGTGGCTGGCCCGGCGCGCTAGTAGCGCAGCGGCTGTTTCGACACAAAACCAGGAAGCAGCCGTTTCAGGCCATATTTTGGTGTGGGGTGGTGGTGAACTGTGGGGTGGTTGGGTGGCTGGTTTATTCGGGTGACGCGGCGCGGCTTTGGGCTGGTTTGGGGTTCGGTTAACAGTTATCAGGGCTGCGGTTCGTAATGCATTTGGCTGTATCCTGAGATTAGTTAATTCGCATACAGTATATTGGTTCCGGCAAAACGCGCACGCGTGCGAATCCTGCATAGGTGGCCGAGCTATACTTAGGTGAAGAAAAATCAATGAGTTGGAAGAAATGAAGCGCGTCAGATAATATTGTTGAACGCGCAGGGGTGTTCATCCGATATCAGGACGCGCGGTCCAATCACTGTTAGACGAAAGAGCTAAATTGAGAATGTATGGAATTATTCAGACCTAGATTAACTGACTTTCACGGAATTCATAAATCACAATCAGATTTGGATTTCGCAATACAATTTTTTGATGAGGATATCCCTCTATACATTGACCCTTTTTTATTGTGGAAGTCTCCATCCCAGCAAGATCAAGCATTACACACAGCGATTACAAATTCATTTAACCACCTGAATTTTCTTGTCAAAAAGAACCGCGAAGATGATGCTGTTGAAATGCTCATCAACCTCTCGGAATGCGAAGAGGTCGGACTAGGGGTGTCGAAAACTAGAAGGGGGGTAAAAATTGGAGCTAAACAGGCTAACGACATCCTCAATCTATTTAAAGAGATACCTGAATATAGTCAATTCGGTTTTACTCATTTTGAGCTAATACAGCTGTATATAAATGGAATTTCGAAAGACAGAATAAGTGATATAGCTTGCAACTACATCAAATCGTTTTTAATAGATTACACCATTGAACAATGTGAGCTTAACGGAATACCAATTGAAGGTGTAATCCTTGATTCCGTGTACAACTATCAAACAAACGCTTTCGATTTTAATAAAAAATATTACTTGCCGGTTAATCCTAAAACCAAAGAGCCAATAATATTCACACCTAAGCGTTGGCTAAGATTTAATCCTTGGATTAATTTTGAAGATTACTTTAAATCTCATTGCCCTAGAGATGATATATTCAATCCGGGTGAACCCGAAGAGAGAGTGAAAGTCCTAAATTTTAACCGAGAAAATTACGGGGTAGTCGAAGAATACGTAAAATATAAGGATAGAAACTCGAAGGATTGTCAAAATGATCCGCTTTTTAGTCAAATCCCGGTCTTGTCTGCAAAACGAAAGCTGAATGAAATACTAAAGCTAAATACAGGTAAAGAGGATGGAGCTGATATGAAGTATGAAGATCTATGTGCGGATCTTTTGGCTTCCCTTTTCTATCCTCACTTAGATTTTGCGCAGACACAAAGTAGAACTGATTCTGGAAGACATATTAGAGATTTAATATTCTATAATAATCGAGACGTGGATTTTCTAGATGAGATATTCACTGATTATGATAATCGACAGCTCGTTATAGAAATGAAAAATGTAAAGAAAATCGAACGGGATCATATTAATCAGCTCAATAGATATCTACAAAATAATATAGGTAGGTTTGGTATATTCCTAACGCGAAATCCATTGCCAAAGGTGATGTTTACAAACGCCATTAATTTATGGTCATCACAAAGGAAATGCATAATTGCAATTACCGATGAGGACTTAAAGTTGATGGTTGATGTTTATGAAAGTAAGCAACGTGCACCGATTGAGGTCTTAAAGAAAAAATATATTGAATTTCGAAGAGCATGCCCATCTTAATGGAGTAAATATGAATAGAAGTAGCGTGGATGTATTTGAGAAAGTGTCCGGTCAACTATTGAGTATTTATGAGGAGATATCACTTCTTTCAAAGAAGAGCCCAAATGATGCCGTAAATAAATTCAAACTAAATTTTGTGAACAAGCTTCTATCGCAAAGCAATGATTATCTGGCTGAAAAATACAAGCCATTCGATGACTTTGAAGCATTTGATGAAGACGATATCCCGCAAAATAGTGATGTCGTATTTATACTTTCCCAATATTTACAATGCTTTGAGAAGTTGCGATCAGATAATGTAGTTATCAGGAATGGGGCGTGGTTTTGGCGTGTTGAAGGTGAGAAAGATGACAAAGTTGATGATGATGGAATGATTCTAATTCGAACGGTTAAACCTAAGAAATTAAAGGACTAAAATGAGTACTAATAAGACAACGATAGAACGTGCAAATACGCATGACACCACAATGCCGCTATTGAACTCAATGTATGCTGAGTTCAAAGAATTAGCAAAAAAGAAACCTGAGGCAGCCATTAGTAAAAACAAGATTAAGATAGTCAATAGGCTGCTTGAAAAGGTTCGCGAAGTATTAATTGAAGAAGATTCCATTGAGTTCTTAGATCTTCTAGATGAAGATGAAGTCCCGCAGACAAGTGATGTAACATTAATTCTTTCACAATATGTAGCTGCTATGGAAGGCTTTCATTCTAAATACTATGGTTATGTATCGGGGGAAGGACATATATGGCATGTCTAATATCAACAACGGCTTAGTGGGTAACACGTCTAACAAGGCGCTGCTGTCGGACAAATTTTCCGCTGCGCTCCAAATTTGCCGCAGAGCGCGGCGTTAAGCGTCCTTGGTCCCTTCCGGCAGCCACTTCAAGAATAAGAGAGATTAAAGTTGAAATTAGGTATTAAGCATCACTACGTTCTTGTGTTTCTAACCGCAATTCTTTCGGGTGTAGCATCGACAGCAGGCGTTTATTTGACGGCGTCATACCAAACCGAACAGATAATCCAGCAAATGGAATATGAAAGAAAGGTCTCTGCCTACGAGAGATTTCTGGATGAGAGTATTTCTGACTCATCCTCACTAGTTTTTAAAGTTATATTTCTTGATCATATGGCGAGTAACATTACTACCGATGGCTCCATCCAAACCGTAGAAGACAAGCTTTTCGAGATCTCTCGTTCTACGGATTATGACAAGCTGTTCTATTCATTGACTCGGCATTTCAAGCTACTTGAGCTGCATGGCAGCGAAAGAGTTAGAAAGTACTGTGAAGATATAACCTCAGTACTTCTCGGCAATAGATATGCAGTCGACTGGACTTACCATACCCAAGAGATGATCGCAGTAAGAAATCAGTGGGATGACAACGACGGTGTAGTCATAGGTTGGGAGCCTCGGGTGACCGATGAGGAAAGAGCTAGATTTTTGATTCTGTCAGCCCAATATAACGAGCTGATCCAACAGTTGAAGAGTGAAATTTCTACTACGGACGCCTAACCAATGCGGTCAACGGACGCTCCTGACGTCGCGCCGCTGCCGCCAGCGTTATGCATAAGAAGAGCAAAGTGTAGCGATATGATTAGAGATGTATCTGGACTGCTAAAAGGGATAATGGCTGAAGAGAGCTCAAAATTAGATGACTATTCACTAAGGCATGGGCCAACAATTGGGAAAATGTACGAGGGGCTCGCGTCCGATATCCTGGGTCGAGCGATACCAGAGTCACTGGGGCTCCAATTACGGCATGGCTTTATTCATGATGGCCAAGGAAAAATGTCTGGCGAAATCGACTGCATGTTAGTTAAAGGAAGTGGGGAAAAAATACCATATACCGACTCCTATAAATGGCATATAAAAGACGTTATTGCTGTAGTGGAAGTAAAGAAGACCCTTTATTCAAACGATTTGAAGGACGCTTTTAAGCATCTTCGCGGTATTGCTGACAATTACGGAAATTATTTGCAATCTGGAAAAGGTGATGAAGCGTTTAATATTGGGCCGGCTAGAAAAGCGTTTTCTCAAACAACTGGATTGGTGCCCCCAGAGCACTCCAAAGTAAATTCATTGGGCATTGAAATGGAAATGCTCTACCACACCTTTGTAATTGAAAAAATATCTCCAATTCGAATTGTGCTTGGATACCATGGTTACAAAAAGGAAAGCTCATTAAGAGAAGCGCTAGTTTCCTTTCTTGAAGAAAATATAATGACCCATGGCTTTGGTGTGGGAAGCTTTCCACAACTAATTGTTTGCGGAAATTATTCGCTCGTTAAAATGAATGGCTGTCCATATAGTGCGCCAATGAATTCAGAATTTTGGAACTTTTATGCTTCTAGTAATACAAACCCAATTCTTCTAATATTGGAGCTGATTTGGACTCGTCTTTCGTATCATGTCAGCATTGAAAACCTTTGGGGAGAAGATCTGAGTATAGAGAACTTTGCCACCTTTTTGTCCGCTAAGATTAAGAGAGAAGGGGGGTTAACAGGTTGGGAGTATAAGTATACACCAGTAAGTGAGAAAACTCTTAAAGAGAGAGAGTCAGAAAGCGAATGGTCGCCCACCGAAGTTTCTTCAACCCAGTTTGTGATTTTTAACAGGCTCTGTAATGGAAAAGAAGAAAATGTTCGAAATGCTGATTTCAGAGATTACATAGAGAAGCAGGGTGAGAATTTCGACATTTTTATTGGATCGCTTATAAAAACAGGGCTCATTGCGCAAGAAGGCGATATCTTACGATTAACAACATATGAATGCCAATGTGCCATTTTGCCAGACGGCCGTTTCGTCGTCGCAGAAAATAACACTGGTCGCCTTACCCGTTGGGTCAGTAAGCAAATTACAAATAAAAATGCATGACAAGGCAATTAACTTCGCGCCCTTTTCGCCGGACGCTGGTACCTCGCGCCGGTTATTGCGTCGTTAGGCATAGGGGGGCAACAGAACATGGACAAACTTACGATCCGCCTGCATTGGCGAGGACCATACTTGCTGGAAGAGGTATGTCGCTCTGATATTAGCAATGGTCTTTACCTTCTTACAGGCAAGCGGAAATATGAGCGGAACGAGCAGATTCAGTATTGCGGTATTACTGAAGGGCTTTATAAGAATCGCTTTAAACAGCACCACAAAATTTTCGAAATTACTCGCGAGCTTGGCGTTTGGTTAGGTGAGGTGGTCTATCCACAGGAGCATACTCGTACTCACCTTGAAATTGCTGAGTCGATAATAGTGTATTTTTGGCAGCCCAACCTGAATGAGCGCAAGAGGATTTATCCGCCGCGTCCCACGGCGCTTTTGTCTCACTGGTTCAAGAAAGACGGCTCGCCGCGGTATAACCAGCTATCTATTTATGCCGACCTTCACGATGTCCTGTGTTGGGATGGAGAGTTATGGAGGTCGGGCAACCTTAGGGTATGGTCCGACTGAACGGTGCGGTAACAACCTGACAAGGAGCTGACAATGAACGTCCAACAATTCTGTGAACCGGACGCCGATAAGCTTTGCGGCGCTTCGCGGATGCTCAGTAGCAGCGCCGGTTACCGCTAGCGTTAGGCAAAAAGGATCTGCAATGAGAAACAATGCACTTTACTTTCCATATATTTCGATTCCGGAAAGTAATTGGACAATAAAAACTTTACTTTACTGGGACAAATTAAGTGCCATAGTTCCTGTGGATCATATTGATAGTCCAGAGCAGCTAAGTCCATTCATGAGGGCTTTGTTGGAGAGAAATTTAGCTGAACAAATTTTCCCGTCTCAACATCTATACGAGATTCCTCAGTTTGAACATAGTTTTATTAGGTATTTAGAGCCTAAGGTTCAAAAGTATAGAGATATGCCTGTACGACCATTTTCCTCTGCTGGTCGAGTGCATACAGAAAAATTCGGCTCTCGCGTCCACCAAGAGAAAATGAAGCCAATGACAGGGATCCATGTTGAAAAAATGGGGGAATTGCCGCAGTTTTTAATGGAAAATGGTTTGGCCGACCAAGTTGATGGATCTTGGTTTAACGTAGATAGCAGAGTCGCCAATATATTTATGGCTTACCTGGCTATATGTTTAGGAGCTCTCAACACTGTAAGCGCTGCTCCTATTACAAGTGAACAAAAATATTCTAGCTTTCTTGGTCACAATCTATTTCAACGAAGAGGTGCAAGGTTTAACCATCACCGAAAGGCACAGGATGTTGTTATTGAAAATATTTTACCGGCCCCTGCTGGTAATATCGACTTAGATGTTTTGGCAAAGTTTAAGATAGAGCATGGGCATCTTTTGCCAAGATTGCGACAGAAGGTCGAAAGTGAGACGGCTTACATTGCACTTCTAGGAAATGCAGAAGATCGATTAGACGCCACCAATGACTTTATTAAGCGTTGTAGTGAAGACACTGAAGAAATCATTGATGCAATGAAGCCATCATGGTCTAAGGTAATATTTGGTTCAATCGCTCCTTTATTTGGATCTGGGCTAGCACTGGTTGCAGCTGGAACTGGAAACAAGGTTGCGTATGCAGGCGCTGGTTTATCCTTCGCATCGACTGCATACCAAGCCTTAAATAGTATTCGTGCCGAGAGAAAAAGGGCAGAAGCATTGCCATTGGCATATCTTGCCCACCTTAGAATGCGAGCGGATTTTGCCTAACAAAGCGTTAATAGGAACTCACTCCAGTAGACACGCATCGATAATTGTACAGTTATTGTACAGTGATGGTATTCGCCTGACACATGCCCCCACCCGGCAAAGGACCCAACAGTGATCATCCCCCAAGATGGGCGCTTGCGGCTGGATCGTGAGCGCTTGAAGCAGCATCGCAAGCGGCTGGGCCTGAGTCAGGAGGCGCTGGCAGAGTACTGTTTTGATCGGCGCTTGTGCGTCTCTATCGCTTCCATCAAGCGGGCGGAGAGTGGCAAGGCGGTGCTGTATCGTACCGCGCGCCATCTGGCCGAGATCTACGAGGTTGAAGTCGAGGAGCTGTCGGCGGAGGCCGAGGAGGCCGCCGTTGTCGCTTCCGATATCGAGGAGATGGAGAGCGCCCGTGTGCTGATCCAGCTGCATGCCGTGGCGACCGATCCGTCGGCCCTGGCGGGCTGGGTTCAGCATTTCGGCGGTAGCCTGGCGGAAGGGGGCCCGGCGCTGTTCGGGCTGCCCCGGGCGTACCGTAGCGATGCTCAGCGTGGTCTGTTGTGCGCCGCTACCCTGGTGGAGCAGGGGGTGGCGAGTAGCGTTTACCTTCAGGCCGGTCACTGGCCGGCTGCTGTGCCCCCTTCGATAGTGAAGGATCCGACCGGTGTCTGGGTTGAGCGTGGGGTAGCGGTACAGTTGGCGGAGCGTTTCGTCTTCGATGATGAAGGCGGAGAGTGGCTGCGCTATCGCCATCCCCGGGACGAGGCTCATGACGCTCGCTTCGATCTGGTGGGGCGCCGGGTGGAGCTGGGGCAGCTGCAAGCCATCCTGGAGGGCACCCAGGCCTACCAGGCCGGTCATCTGATCTATATCCGCGGTGTGGCGGGCATCGGCAAGACGCGCCTGAGCGCTGAGTTTGCCGAGATGGCCGCGGCCCATGCCGATCATCACCAGGCCGAGGTACTGGACTTCGGCACGCGCGCCGATGAAGGCCCGCTGATGCAGCTCACGCGCTCGCTGCTACAAACGTCCGTTGAGGAGAAAGCGGAAATTCTGGACGAGGCGCATCTGCTGGCCCGTCTCGCGGCGCTGCGCCTGCCGGTAGACCATGCCATGCTGCTGCGTCCGCTGCTGGGGTTGGCCCAGCCGGAGGAGGCGCAGTCGCTCTATGCTGCCATGACCCCGGCTACCCGCAGCCAGCGCTTGGTACAGGCACTGCGCGACCTGCTCCTGGCACGCTCCATTCATCGCCCGCAGCTGGTGGTGGTGGAGGACCTGCACTGGGCCGACGAGGCGCTGCTGGCGACCCTCACCGGGCTGCTGCAGGAAACCCAGGAAGCGCCGGTGATCTGGCTGTTTACCTCGCGCCTGGAGCAGGACCCGCTGGAGAGCCGCCTGCGGCCGCAGCTGCCGGAGCTGCCGCTCACGCTGATTGAACTGCCGCCGCTACGTGCTCAGGAGGCCGAGGCCCTGGTGGCTAGCTTCGGCACCGTGCCCGCCGAGCATGCCGCCCGCTGCGTCACCCAGGCCCAGGGCAACCCGCTGTTCCTGACCCAACTGCTGCTGTTCCATCCTCATCGAAGCCTGCCAGCCAGTCTCGCCAATCTGGTACAGACCAAGCTCGATCAGCTCACCGATCTCGATCGTCGGGCCATGTGCATCGCCGCGGTGATGGGGCAGCGCTTCTCCCTGGCCTCGCTGCAGGAGGTGCTGGGCCAGGCCGATTATCAGCCCGAGCTTCCCCAGCGTTACAGCCTGGTGCGCCCGCTGGAAGAGGGCAGCTACCGCTTCGTGCACGACCTGATCCTGCAAGGCATCTACGAGGGGATTCCCAAGATTCAGCGCGACCGCCTGCACCTGCGCCTGGCCGCGCTCTACGGCGAGGCGGAACCTGGCTTGCGTGCGCGCCACATGCATCGCGCGCGTTCGCTGGAAGCACCGAATGCCTTTTTGCAGGCAGTTGCGGCGGAAATGGCTCGCTATCGCCACGAGGAGGCCATGGCGCTGCTGCGGGACTGCCGCGCCATCGACTACGCGCCGAAGGATGAGTACCGCCTGATGCTGCTGCAGGGCCAGGTGGCGATGGCCACTGGGCAGATCCAGGCGGCGCGAGAGCACTTCGAGGCGGCGCGCAGCTTTGCCCAAGAGGAGTGTCAGCGCATCAGCGCCGACCTGTGGCTGGCCCGGGTGCTGAACATGCTCGATGCGCTTCAGGCGGAGGAGTCGATACTCGACGGCCTGCTGCCCCTGGCCGAAGCGCTGGAGGACCCCTTGCCCCTGGCCGAGGCGCTTTATCTCAAGGGCAATCTCTATTTCCCCCGGGGCGATTTTGCCACCAGCCGCGCCTATCACACCCGTGCCCTGGAGCAGGCCCGCCGTGGCGGCGACGTGCGCACCGAGATCCAGGCTCTGAGCGGGCTGGGCGATGCGCACTATGCCGAGGGGCAGATGCGCAGCACCCTCGAGCTGTTCGACCACTGCGTCACGCTGTGCCGAACCCATGGCCATGCCGATCTGGAAGCCTCCAACCTGTTCATGCTGGGCACGGCGCGCATCTATGCCAACCAGACCGATACGGCGCTTGCTGACTGCTTCGATGCCGCCGAGCTGGGCAAGCGGGTTGGCAATCGGCGTGCCGAGGTGGTGGCGCGGCTCACGGCGGGGTGGATTCTCATCTCCCAGGGCGATCCCCATGGGGCGGACGAGCAGATCGAACAGGCGCTGACGGTGGCACGTGGTTTGGGCTCGGGGCGCTTCGAGGCGTTCCTGCTGGAGAGTCGCGCACGGGTCGAGCTGATCACCGGGCGGCTAACCGAAGCGCGGGCCAGCATCGAGCGCGCCTGGCAGCTGGTTGAACAGCATGGGGTAAAAGCCTTCATCGGCCCTTGGGTGCTGGGTACCCGGGCGCTGCTGGAAGAGGAGCCCGAGGCTCGCCTGGCCACGCTAAAACAGGGCGAAGCGCTGCTGGATGCCGGTTGCGTGGGCCACAACGGCTATCGCTTCCTGATCGCCGCGGCGGAAGTCAGCCTGCTAGACGGACGGCCCAATGCTGCCCGCCACTATGCCCGGCGTCTGACCCGGCTAATGGGGGCGGAGCCCTGTGCCTGGGGCGAGCACCACCGCGCCCTGATCGAGGCCCACGCCGACTGGATGGAGCATGGTGAGACGAGCGGCGAAAACAGCGCAAAAGAGAGCGCCCTGGCAGCGCTACAGGCTTGCTGGCAGCAGGGTGAGGCTGCCGGCTTGAAGATGACACTGCCCTGCCTGGCTAACAGGCGTGGCTAAGCGCAGGGGGTCGGCCCGGC
>NZ_JBYCKL010000024.1:0-45991 GCF_057473365.1 Halomonas sp. TH-94 | reverse complement strand
GTTGGATCAATGATTCGAAGGGCACCAATGTCGGGGCTACACTGGCGGCGATTGGCGGCCTTGGCCCTACCTTGTCGGGCCGCCTGGTGCTTCTGGCTGGCGGTTTGGGCAAGGGCGCCGACTTCAGGCCGTTGGCCGAGCCGCTGGCGCGCTACGGACGCGAAGCGATACTGTTCGGCACCGATGCCGGTCTCATGGCTTCTGCCTTGCAGGGGAGCGTAAGCGTGACACGGGTCGACGATCTCATGACCGCCCTGGCTCGAGCACGAGAGATCGCCGAGCCGGGAGACTGTGTGTTGCTTTCGCCGGCCTGTGCCAGTCTCGATCAGTTTTCCGGCTACGGTGCCCGCGGCGATGCGTTTCGGCAGTGGGTCAGGCAACACGTCGAGGAGGCGCGGCATGTCGACTAAGGCCAAGCAGGCGTCCAAGCCAAGGTTCGTCCGCCTTCGGCGCCTGCGGGCGCGTCTTACAACGCAGGACCAGCCGTTCGACGGCTGGCTGCTGTTCGCCGCTCTGGCATTGGTCCTGACGGGCTGGGTCATGGTCACGTCGGCCTCCACCGAGGTGGCCGCCAGCCTGACCGGCAACCCATGGTATTTCAGTCAACGCCATGCGCTCTTCGTGATGATGGCGCTGGGGGTGGCGGTAGTGACCTTGCGCTCGCCGCTGGCCTGGTGGCGGGCTAACGGCCCCTTATTGCTGCTGATCAGCATTGCCTTGCTGTTCCTGGTCCTGCTCATCGGGCGTGAGGTCAATGGCAGCCGGCGCTGGCTGTCGATTCCGCTGCTGCCCTTCAATTTACAGGTTTCGGAAGTGGCCAAGCTGTGCCTGATCGTCTATCTGGCGGGCTACCTGGAGCGCTTCCTTCCCGACGTGCGGCGCAGCTGGGGGGCTTTCCTGCGCCCGCTGCTGGTGATGGGCGTGATTGCCGTGCTGCTGATCCTGGAGCCGGACTATGGCGCGGTCGTCGTCATGACGGGTTGCGTCATGGGTATGCTGTTGCTGGCAGGAGCGCCCTGGGGACGATTCGTCTTCATTCTGGTCGCCGTCGGTGTGCTGGGGTTCTACGTGGCAATTGCAGAGCCCTATCGTCTGGCGCGACTCACCAGCTTTTCCGATCCCTGGGCCGATCAGTTCGCCAGCGGCTACCAGCTGACCCAGGCGCTGATTGCCTTCGGTCGCGGTCACTGGCTGGGCATGGGGCTCGGTAACAGCGTGCAGAAGCTGTTCTATCTGCCGGAGGCGCATACCGACTTCGTCTTCGCCGTGCTAGCCGAAGAACTCGGCCTGTTTGGTGCCATTGCCGTGGTCGGCTTGTTCGCTCTGCTGATCTGGCGTGCGTTGGCAGTAGGCCGGCGGGCAGAGCTGGCCGGCATGGCCTTCGCCGCCTACGTCTGTTACGGCATTGCGCTGGTGATAGGGGCTCAGGCTTTCATCAACATCGCCGTGAGTACCGGTATGCTGCCCACCAAAGGGCTGACCTTGCCCCTGCTCAGCTATGGCGGTTCCAGTCTGCTGGTGAGTGCGGCGATGGTGGCATTGCTGCTGCGTGCGGACATCGACACCCGGCTGGCGCAGCGTCGGACCAGCCCAGCGGCTCCCCGGGAGCCGTCGGGTCGCCGCGAACCCCTGATCAACGGACAAGGAGTCATGAAGTGACCGAGGCCAGGGCACGTCGCGTGCTGATCATGGCCGGTGGCACCGGTGGGCACGTCATCCCGGCGCTGTCGCTGGCGCGCGGGCTTCAGGCTGAAGGGCTGGAAGTGCACTGGCTGGGCAGCCCGCGGGGCATCGAGAATCGCCTGGTGCCAGCCGCCGAACTGCCGCTGCATCATGTGTCTGTGGCGGGGTTGCGGGGCAATGGCCTATCCGGCTGGCTCATGGCACCCTTCAGCCTGGCGCGTGCCGTGTGGCAGGCAAGAGGCGTCATCCGCCAGCTCGACCCGGCGCTGGTGGTCGGGCTTGGCGGTTTCGCCAGCGGACCCGGCGGGCTTGCGGCCTGGCTGCTGCGATACCCGCTTGTCATACATGAGCAGAACGCGGTGGCCGGCATGACCAATCGCGCCCTGGCCCGGCTGGCACGGCGAGTGTACGCTGCCTTTCCGCAGGCCTTTGCCAAGCGTGCGGAAGTGGTGGGGAACCCGGTACGCGACGAGATCGCCGCACTGGGAGAGTCGCCGCGAGAGGCGGCACAGATGCAAGGACGCCGCCTGCGGCTATTGATCGTTGGCGGCTCGCTGGGCGCCTTGGCGCTCAACCAGCGTCTGCCTGAAGCCCTGGCGGAGCTGCCTGAAGCGAGTCGTCCCGAGGTGCGTCACCAGGCTGGGCGCGACAAGGACGAGGCGACCCGGGAAGGCTATCTGGCTCGACACGTCGAGGCCGAGGTGAGCGACTTCATCGATGACATGGCCAAGGCCTATGAGTGGGCCGATCTGGTGGTGTGCCGGGCAGGCGCCCTGACCGTTTCCGAGGTGGCTGCCGCGGCCAAGCCGGCCCTTTTCATCCCCCTGCCACATGCAGTGGATGACCATCAGACAGCCAATGCCCGCGCCCTGGTGGCGGCGGGAGCGGCTCAGTTGATACCACAGCAAGAGATGACGGCAGCGGCGCTGGCACAGAGCCTGACGACGCTGCTCGACCCCGACACTCTCGCCACCATGGCACGACAGGCGAGGCGCTGCGCGCACCTCGACGCCGTCGAACGCATGGTGGCCGGTTGCATGGAGACAGCGCTTGAGCGATAGCACCTTGAGGCCGGTTCCCGGTCAGGCCACGCTGCCCCGCAATGGGCAGGGCCTGGGCATGCGCCGTATTCGGCACATTCATTTCGTGGGCATTGGCGGTGCCGGTATGTGCGGTATTGCCGAAGTGCTCGTCAATCAGGGCTACCAGGTCAGCGGCAGCGACCTGAAGGCGTCGTCGGTGGTGAACCGGCTACGCGAACACGGCATTCGCGTGGCGATAGGCCACGCCGAAGAGAACGTTGCCAGCGCCGACGTGGTAGTGGTCTCGACCGCAGTAGACGCGTCGAACCCTGAAATTCGCTGGGCCCAGGAGCATCGCGTGCCGGTGGTACGGCGGGCCGAGATGCTCGCCGAGCTGATGCGTTTTCGCCACGGGATCGCTGTCGCCGGCACCCATGGCAAGACCACTACCACCAGCCTCACGGCAACGCTGCTGGCTGAGGGCGAGCTCGATCCGACCTTCGTCATCGGCGGCAAACTGACCAGCGCGGGTGCCAATGCGAGGCTGGGAGAGGGCGATTATCTGGTTGCCGAGGCCGACGAGTCCGACGCCTCCTTCCTGCACCTGCAGCCTATGGTCTCGATCATCACCAATATCGACGCCGACCATATGAGCACCTACGGTGGCGATTTCGAACGTCTCAAGGGCACCTTCATCGAGTTTCTGCACAATCTGCCCTTCTACGGACTTGCCATTCTCTGTATCGACGACGACAACGTCCGCAGCCTGCTGGATCGTATCCACCGGCAGTTCGTCACCTACGGTTTCAGTGAAGACGCCGACTACCGCATCGCCAGCTTCACCCAGCGAGGAGGTGAAGTCCGTTTTACGGCACTGCGTCCCGATGGCTTGGCTCCGCTGGAGGTGCGCCTGGGCATGCCAGGTCGCCACAACGCTCTCAATGCGCTGGCGGCCATTGCCGTTGCCACCGATGCCGGCGTAGAAGATGACGCAATCTTGCGGGGACTGGCCGCGTTTGCCGGTGTGGGCCGTCGTTTCCAGGTTCACGGTCACTTTCCGCCGCCCGCAAGCAGCGGCGAGGTCATGCTGGTAGACGATTACGGCCACCACCCGCGAGAGGTGGAGATGGTCATCAAGGCGGTACGCGCCGGCTGGCCCGAGCGCCGGTTGGTGATGATCTATCAGCCTCATCGTTACAGCCGTACCCGCGACCTCTATGAGGATTTCGTGCGCGTTCTGGCCGGGGTCGACGTGCTGCTGTTGCTGGATGTTTACAGTGCCGGGGAGGCGCCCATACCCGGCGCCGACGGTAAGACCCTGGCCGGTTCGATTCGGCAGCGTGGCAATCTCGATCCGATCTTCGTTCAGCACAAGTCCGAATTGCCGTCATTGCTTGCCAAGGTGCTGCGCGATGACGACATCCTGATTACCCAGGGCGCGGGTGACGTGGGCGGCATCGCCCTGGCACTGGCCGAGAGCCAACTGAAGCTTGACGAGGTGGTGTTATGACGCTGGCTCAGGACTTTGGGCGGGTGGTTGTCCTCTACGGCGGCAATTCCGCTGAGCGCGAGGTCTCTCTCAAGAGCGGTGCGGCGGTGCTGGCGGCGCTCGAGCGCAGCGGTGTCGACGCCATAGGCTACGACCCTGCCGATGGCGGTCTGGTCGGGCTCGAGGCGCTCGCCCCGGATCGCGTCTTCATTGCCCTGCATGGCAGAGGGGGAGAGGACGGCACCCTCCAGGGAGCGCTGGAACTGCTTGGCATCCCCTATACCGGGAGTGGCGTTTTGGCCTCGGCGCTGGGCATGGACAAGCAGCGCACCAAGCTGCTGTGGCATGCCGTTGGCCTGCCGACCCCGGAGTCGCTGATGCTGGTCGCCGATGCCGACTGGGATGCCATCGTCGCGCAGTTGGGTCTGCCGCTCATCGTCAAGCCGGTGCACGAAGGATCGACCCTGGGTATCAGCATCGTCGAAAGCAGGGCGGCTCTCGAGGCTGCTTATCGTGAAGCGGCGCGCTTCGATGCCAGAGTCATGGCCGAGCGCTTCATCAGCGGTAAGGAGTTCACCGTATCGCTGCTGGGCCAACGCGTGCTGCCAGCCATACGGGTGGAAGTGCCCAGTGGCTTTTACGACTATGAAGCCAAGTACGTCTCCAACGATACCCGCTACCACCTGCCCTGCGGCCTGAGCGTCGAGCAGGAGGCCGAGCTGGGCGCCTTGTGCCGTCAAGCCTTCGAGGCGGTAGGCGGAGAAGGGTGGGGTCGCGTCGACGTGATGCAAGATGCGCAGGGCCGCTTCTGGCTGATCGAGGTCAACACGTCGCCGGGCATGACCGACCACAGCCTCGTGCCTCAGGCGGCCGCCCATGCAGGGATCGGCTTCGAAGAGCTGGTGCTGATGATTCTGCGTACCACGCTGGAGCCGCGTCAGGCATGAGTACCCGAGGCTCGACGCTGGGTTTGCTGCTGCTGCTTATCTTGTTGGGAGCTGGGGGACGAGCCCTGTGGACCTGGCTTGACCGACCCATCGAGCGGGTCTCTATAAGCGGTGAGCTTCAGCACGTCAGTGCCGATTATCTTCGCTCTCAGCTGGCACCGCTGCTGCAAGGTCAGACCTGGCTCTCGGCCGATTTGCCTGCCCTGCGTCGGGCGGCGCGCAATATCGACTGGCTGGCGGAGGTCCGTCTTTCTCGCGAATGGCCCTACACGCTGGCTTTCGAACTGGTGGAACAGTCGCCGGTAGCGCGCTGGAATGACGATTATCTGCTCAATTCCGATGGCGAGCCCTTCGCCTTTGCGCCGATCGAGCCCCCTGAAGGCTTGCCCGATCTGGCCGGCCCTGTCGGTAGCGGCGCCGAGGTGCTGGCCTACCACCGGCGGTTGAGTTCGCGTTTCGACCAGCTCGATCTCACTATCACCCAGTTGCGGCTGGAGCCCCGTGGCGCCTGGCGACTTCAGCTCGACGATGGCGTTTGGGTGATGCTGGGGCGCAGCGATCGTGAGGCCCGTCTGGCGAGGCTGGCGGCGGCTTGGCAGCGGCAACTTGGCTCTCATGCGACCCATATTCGCTATATCGATCTGCGCTATCCGAATGGCGTATCCGTGGCCTGGCACGGCGAAACCGAGCTGAACGAGGAAGAAGAAGGTCCAGGTTGATACCTTTTTTCACCATTTGATCTCGACTTACGGTCACTGCGCTATTTTCTTTGTCGTCAATAACCCGTATCGTGAACCAGGTTTTTCGTAATGGACTGGTGGTTTAACGCCAGTTGTTTCTATAATGGGCGCAATGACCATTTATCAGAATAATGGATACCCAGCGGGTCAAGTTTCCAGGAGACACTCCGACACATGGCAGTCACTTCCAATTCCTCCAACATGGTAGTCGGACTGGATATCGGAACGTCCAAGGTGGTGGCCATCGTCGGACAACCTACCGATGACGGCGGCATCGAGATTGCCGGCATAGGTTCGCACCCTTCGCGTGGCATGAAGAAGGGTGTGGTGATCAACATCGAGTCGACGGTACAATCTATTCAGCGTGCCGTTGAAGAAGCCGAGTTGATGGCCGGATGTGATATCCATTCGGTGTATGTCGGTGTGGCGGGAAGCCATATCAGTTCGATGAACTCCGACGGTGTAGTCGCGATAAAAGAGCGCGAAGTGATGCCCGCAGATATCGACCGGGTCATCGATTCGGCTCGCGCGCGGGCAATTTCCGAGGGGCAGCGTGTGCTGCATGTGCTTCCTCAGGAATTCGCCATCGACACCCAGGGGGGAATTCGTGAGCCGCTGGGGATGTCAGGCGTACGTCTCGAGGCGCGCGTTCATCTCGTCACTGCCGCTCTAAATGCGGTGCAGAACATCGATAAATGTGTGCGGCGCTGCGGCCTCGAGGTCGATGCCATCATCCTCGAGCAGCTCGCCTCGAGCATGGCGGTGCTGACCGAAGACGAGCGTGAGCTGGGCGTGTGCATGGTCGATATCGGCGGCGGTACCACCGATATCGCCGTGTTCACCGAAGGGGCTATTCGCCACACCGCAGTGATACCCATTGCCGGCGATCAGGTCACCAACGATATCGCCATGGCACTGCGCACACCGACGCAATATGCTGAAGAGATCAAGGTCAAGTACGCCTGCGCTCTCACCCAACTGGCCGCCAGCGACGAAATGATCAAGGTGCCGAGCGTCGGCGATCGCCCCGCTCGGGATCTGTCGCGCCAGGCACTGGCCGAGGTGGTCGAGCCGCGCTATGAAGAGCTGTTCACGCTGATCCGTGATGAGCTGCGGCGCAGCGGTTACGAAGATCTGGTGGCCGCTGGCGTGGTGCTGACCGGAGGTACGTCGCGAATGGAGGGTGTCGTCGAACTGGCCGAGGAGATTTTCCACATGCCGGTTCGTATCGCCTGCCCGCACAACGTTCGCGGTCTGGCCGACGTGGTACGCAACCCGATTTATTCCACCGGTGTAGGTTTGCTACATTACGCCCTTCAGGAAGCCAGGCATGGGCATGGCCGTGAGGGCAGGGTGGTGGCAGCACCGCCCAGGCGTGATGACGTCTCCCAGCGCGGAGGATGGGAAGGGATTCCGGCGCTGGCAAAACTCAAGGGCTGGTTGAAAGGAAATTTCTGACAGGGCCGCGGCGCGGTCCAGGAGACGGGGCTTATGTTCGAACTGGTAGATAGCGCACCCTCGAGCAGTGCGGTCATCAAGGTCGTCGGCGTAGGTGGTGGCGGCGGTAACGCCGTCAATCACATGGTCGAGAGCAATATCGAAGGCGTGGAGTTCATCTGCGCCAACACGGATGCCCAGGCACTCAAGCGAGTGGCTGCCAAAACCGTGCTCCAACTCGGTAACGAAATTACCAAGGGGCTGGGCGCCGGCGCCAACCCTGAGGTCGGCCGGCAGGCGGCGATGGAAGACCGTGAGCGTATCGCTGAGCTCATCAGCGGCGCCGACATGGTCTTCATTACCGCCGGCATGGGTGGCGGCACCGGCACCGGCGGTGCTCCGGTGGTGGCCCAGGTGGCCAAGGAGCTCGGCATTCTCACCGTGGCCGTGGTCACTCGACCGTTCCCCTTCGAAGGTCCCAAGCGTATGCGCGTGGCTGAAGAAGGGATGAAGGAGCTGTCTGAACACGTCGACTCCCTGATCACCATTCCCAACGAGAAGCTGCTCTCCGTGCTGGGCAAGAACGCCAGCCTGCTGACGGCCTTCAGCGCTGCCAACGACGTGCTGCTGGGTGCCGTGCAGGGTATCGCCGAGCTGATCACCAGCCCGGGCATCATCAACGTCGACTTTGCCGACGTGCGTACGGTGATGTCGGAAATGGGCATGGCGATGATGGGTACCGGCGGTGCCACGGGCGAGAACCGTGCTCGCGAGGCCGCCGAGAAGGCCATTCGCAGCCCGCTGCTGGAAGACATCGATCTGCATGGCGCGCGCGGCATCCTGGTCAACATCACCGCCGGACCCGATCTTTCCATCGGCGAGTTCAACGACGTCGGTGCTACGGTGCAGGAGTTTGCCTCCCAGGATGCCACCATCGTCGTGGGTACTTCCATCGACATGGACATGACCGACGAGCTGCGTGTCACCGTGGTCGCCGCCGGCCTCGAAGGGCGTCAAGTCAAGGCAGCGAGCCAGACGACCGCAAAGCGCAACGAAGGCAGCGACTACCGTCAGCGCACCCAGCCGGCCATGCGCCAGCAGAGTGCCGTGGCCAAAGCCGAGCCTCAGGAGGCCGTCAAGCCGCAGGCCGAGAAGCGTCGCTCGCCTCAGGAGCTGGATGACTACCTCGACATTCCGGCCTTCCTGCGCCGGCAGGCTGATTGAGAAAAGCTATTGCAGGTATTGGCAGGGTCAGGAGATGTTTTTTTGTTGAAACACGCCTACGGTGTTATAGTGAACAGTGTTTGATAACTTACAACGGCCTGGCTACTGCCCATGATCAGACAACGCACCCTGCAGAACACCATCCGCGCCACCGGCGTTGGCCTTCACTCCGGCAAGAAGGTCTACCTGACCTTGCGTCCCGCCCCGGTCAATACGGGGATCGTGTTCGTTCGCACGGACCTGCAGCCGGAAGTCCAGGTGCCGGCCAGCGCTACCCTGGTCACCGATACGACCCTTTGCACCGCGCTCTCGCGTGGCGATGTCAAGGTGGCTACCGTGGAGCATCTCATGTCCGCGCTGGCGGGCCTGGGAATCGATAATGCCTATGTCGATCTCAGCGCTGCCGAAGTGCCGATCATGGATGGCAGCGCCGGTCCCTTCGTATTCCTGATCCAGTCGGCCGGTATCGCCGAACAGGAAGCCCCCAAGAAGTTCATTCGCATCAAACGCGAAGTGGTGGTACAGGACGATGGCAAGGAGGCGCGCTTCCTGCCGCATCAGGGCTTCAAGGTATCCTTTGCCATTGACTTCGACCATCCGGTTTTCGAGGATCAGAAGCAGACGGCGGTGGTGGATTTCTCCACGACCTCTTTCGTCAAGGAGGTTTCCCGTGCCAGGACCTTCGGCTTCATGCGTGACCTCGAATATCTGCGCTCCAACAATCTCGCCTTGGGTGGCAGTCTCGACAACGCCATCGTCGTCGATGACTACCGCATCGTTAACGAGGGTGGTTTGCGCTACGAGGATGAGTTCGTCAAGCACAAGGTGCTCGATGCCATCGGCGACCTCTACCTGCTGGGCTACAGCCTGATCGGCGAGTTCCGCGGCGTGAAGTCGGGCCATGCGCTGAACAATCAGCTGTGCCGGGCGCTGCTGGCACAACCCGATGCCTATGAGATCGTCACCTTCGAGAAGGAGCGCGAGCTGGCGCCCATCTCCTATGCCCAGCCTGCCATGGCCTGATCGGCCCACCTCGATTGCCCATGCCAACAGCGCCGCCTACGGGCGGCGCTGTCGTTTTCAGTCGAAAAACCAAGCCTTCATCGTATGGGTAATCCGCCGCATATCCGCCTCGCTGGTGATATAGGCGGGCATGGTGTAGAGCCAGCGTCCGAAGGGGCGCAGCCAGACGCCGCGGCGGCGGGCGAATGCCGCGACGCCCTGCAGTCGGGTGGAATCCTTTACCTCGATGACCGCAGTGGCACCGAGCACGCGTATGTCGCTTACGGCTGGATGGTGGCGTAGTGCTTCGTCTGCTAACAGCTCTTCACACAATACGCGATTCAGGCCGGCGATCTTTTCCAGGTAGTTCTCCTCCTCGAATACGGCGAGACTCTCCAGGGCGACGCGGCAGGCCAGCGGGTTGCCCATGAAGGTAGGGCCGTGCATGAACGCGTGCAGAGGTGTCTCGCCGGCGAAGGCGTCGTGCACCCTGTCGGTCGCCAGCGTGGCGGCATGGCCCAGGTAGCCGCCGGTGAGCCCCTTGGAGAGCACCATGATGTCGGGGGTCACCCCGGCGTGGTCGGCAGCGAACATCCGGCCGGTTCGACCGAAGCCCGTGGCGACCTCGTCGAACACCAGCAGCACGTCGAATTCATCGCACAGCTCCCGGGCACCGGTCAGATAGAGGGGAGACGTCATATTGAGCCCGCCCGCGGCCTGTAGCAGAGGCTCCATCAGCAGCGCGGCGATCTCTTCATGGTGGTGTTCCAATACGCCACGCAGCGCCGCAAGGTCCTTGGCGACGAGCTCGGCAGCGGCATCGTAAGGTGCCACCGGAGCAGGCGCGAAATGGTGGCGAGGCAAATAACCGGAGAACAGGCTGTGCATGCCTTCCTCGGGATCGCATACCGCCATGCAGCCACTGGTATCGCCGTGGTAGGCCTTCATCAGCGACAGCATGCGGTGCTTTTCCGGCCTGCCACGAAGGTAGTGGTATTGCACTGCCATCTTCATCGCCACTTCCATCCCCACTGAGCCGCTGTCGGAATAGAAGACGTGCTCGAGCCCTGGCGGGGTGATTCTTACCAGCTCACGGGCCAGGCGGTCTGCCGGCTCATGGGTCAAACCACCCAGCATGACGTGGCACAGCGTATCCGCCTGCTCCTTGATCGCTGCTACCAGGCGAGGATGGGCATAGCCGTGAATCATGCACCACCAGGAGCAGGTGGCGTCGAGCAGCGTTTCGCCGCCTTCGAGGAAAAAACGGGCCCCTTCGCCGCCGACGACCTTGGGTGCGACGGGTTGAGTGAGCAAGTGAGCATAGGGATGCCAGACGGGGGAAGCCATCATTGCCACCGTGAGGTATGCGAAACAAGCAGCCCGTGCATACGACAGGCGCAGGTAGTCAAGGCAGTCGCGAGTGCCGTAACGAATAAGCTGTCGACAAGGTGTGTCAGTCGGCTCGGCAAAGAGGAGCCGTGATGGTGCGGATGGGGAGACTTGAACTCCCACGCCCGAAGGCACCAGAACCTAAATCTGGCGTGTCTACCAATTCCACCACATCCGCAGGGTTGGGCAGGCGTCCACATTGTACGGACCCTTGTTCGCAAGTCAATTGTCATTGGGCAGGTCGAGGTACGCAATTGCGGCTTCCGGACGCCTTGACGGGGCTACCCGGCTCAAGCGTGGCACTATTCCCAGGCATGGTGCAGCCAGCGTGTGCCGCAGGGTATCCAGATTGGCCTCGTAAAGTGTGGCATGTCGGGCAAAGTCGGCGTCCAGCAGGTTCCCCACCCAGCCGGCGAGACGAGCGCCATCCGCGCGTATCGCCTCCGCCGTCAAACGCGCATGATTGATACAGCCAAGCTTGAGGCCGACCACCAGAATCACCGGAAGCTCGAGCCTAAGCGCCAACCCGGCAAGCTCTTCCTCGTCGTTCAGCGGTACCCGCCATCCGCCGGCGCCCTCGATGAGTAGCAGGTCCCGCGTTGCAGAAAGCGGCGAGGCGAGGCGCTCCTCGAGCTTAGCGAGAGTCACGTGGCTACCGACCTGACGGGCGGCCAGGTGGGGGGCGATGGCAGGCTCGAAGGCGAATGGGTTGATCGTTTCGTAGCTTACGGGCGGTACGCTGCGTGCCTGAAGGGCTAGGGCGTCGTCATTGCGCAGCCCATCGGGTGTCATCCGGCAGCCGGAAGCCACTGGCTTGAGCCCCAGCGTGGTCAGACCTCTGGAGCGGGCCAATGCCAGCAGGCCGGCGGCGACCAGTGTCTTGCCGGCATCGGTATCGGTGCCGGTCACGAAGAAGGCGGACATGGCGTCGGCTCCTTGTCGAGAACGATGCATAGGCGCTGATAGCTGACCGGCAGTCCCGCGGCTTCCCGCAGCGCTTCGTAGCGCTTCTCGGCACGAGCGACATCGCTGCGCGTCAGTGTCACCGTGCGGCGGGTTGCATGGGCCCCGACACCCTTGATCGAGGCCATTACCGCTCTCAGATCAGGGTAGTGGAAGCGTTCGCTCACGGCACGGCACTGGACCATGCCGAAGCCTGCCAGGCGTGCGCTGGCCAGATGTCGGTCACGGGATGGGAAGGGGAGAAGGGCGTCACCGCTCGACCAGGCGTGAGCGAGTTCCTGTAGTGTCCCCGGCCCCAAGGTGTTGATCACGGCACGGCCGCCGGGTCGAAGCACTCGGTAGAGCTCCGCCATAATGGCGTCGAGGTCGGGACACCACTGAATCGCGAGATTGGAAAATGCGACGTCCACCCGGCAGTCGGCAAGCGGAAGGTCGGCGGCGTCGGCGCATAGCCAGTGGACTCGAGGCGCGGGAGACTGGCGGGCGGTGGCGAGCATGCCTGGGGCTATATCGACACCGATGACGCGACAGTCCGTACCGTAGTGTTCTGCCAGGCATCGGCTCCAGTGCCCGGGGCCACAGCCCAGGTCGAGTACGCTCCGGGCATGGGCCGGAAGGTGCTCCCAGAGGGCTTCCCCCATCTTCTGTTGGGCCAGGGCCAGCTGCTTGTAGCGGTCCGAGGCACGCGAGAAGGCCCTGGCAACCTGTCGGCGCCAGACGCCTGGGTCGCTGGTTTCATTTCGACAGGCCGCGCGACTTTGAACGCCAGTCATTGCGCTGCCTCCGCCTTGTCGTCACAGGCGCGGGTGAACTCCTGTCCCAGGCCTGAGAGGTAACCGGCCAGCGCTGCGGGGCGGGATAGCATCGGGCAGTGACCGGTTTCGGTAAGCAGCAGGTCAGCCGATTCACGTGTGGTTGCATGCATCAAGCCGTCATGCTCCCCCGCGATGCGGCGTATCGGACACGGCGGCGATGCCAGCATGGGCGTAAGATCCATGTCGCCCAGTTGATGAAGCCCGGCCTCCAGGGAGCGCAGCGAAGCGCTTGGCTGACTTCCGATCAGGTCGAGCAGGCGCCGGTGGGCTGAGCGCGGTGCAGGCTCCCCCTGGAGCTGCCAGCGCAGGAAATGTTGCCAGGTGGCCATGGGGTCACGCTCGAAGGCCCGGCGAAAGGTAGCAAGTTCCGCTGTCGAGACGCCGTCGGCATGGCAGAACTTCGGACCGGTTCCGATCAACACCAGCGCCTTGGGCACTGGCAGGTGTGCCAGCAACGCGCCGGCCAGCAAGCCGCCGAGCGACCAGCCGACCCATACGGCATCGTTGGGCAGCTGATCGCGCATCTTGGCGGCCAGCGCCGGGAGGGAGACCGAAAAGCTTTCAGCGAACCGTTCACCGTAGCCTGGCCAGTCGGGCGTTCTCACGTCGAGATGTTTCGGCCAGTGAGGCGCGAGCGTTTGCCAGATCCGCGCATCGATCCCCCAGCCGGAGAGAAGTACCAGTGCCGTCATACCGTCAGCTCCCGTTGCATTCGCGACAGGGCGTCGAGCAGAACATCCAGTTGGGTCGTGCTGTGGCTGGCGGAAAGGGTGATGCGCAGACGGTCCTCACCCCGAGGCACGGTAGGTGGACGAATGGCGCCGACCAGCAGGCCAGCCTCCCGCAGCCGTGCTGCCCATTGCATTACGCGTGCCCCTGCACCCAGTATCAGCGGCTGAATGGGCGTGAAGGAGTCCGTAAGCGGCAGGTCGATCAGCGCTGCCTCGTGGCGGAAATAGCTGATATTGCGACGCAGGCGCTCACGGCGCTCCGGCTCGGCGGCAAGGATGTCGAGTGCCGCCAGACTGGCGCCGGCCACGCCGGGGGGCTGCGCCGTGGTGTAGACATAGGCGCGTGCGAACTGCATCAAGTGCAGTATCAGCGCTTCGCTGCCGGCAACGAAGGCGCCGGCGGTACCCAGCGCCTTGCCGAGAGTGCCGACCAGTATCGGCACGCTCTCATGGCCATGGGCGCGACCCACGCAGCCATCTCCCCGGGCGCCGAGCACGCCTACCCCATGGGCGTCGTCGATCATCAGCCAGGCGCCGTGTCGGGCGCTGACTGCCGCCAGAGCGCCTACATCCGCTACGTCGCCATCCATGCTGAACACACCATCGCTGACCACCAGCTTCGGTGTCTCCGGTGGAGCTCGGCGGAGAAGGCGCTCGAGGTCGTCGTGGTCGCGATGATGGAAGCGGCGTGAGCGAGCACCCGCGAGTCCGGCGCCATCGATCAGCGAGGCGTGGTTGAGACGGTCCTGGAAAACCAGTGTATGGCTGTCGCACAGCGCCTGCAGCGTGCCCAGATTGGCCATGTATCCGGTGGAGAAGAGCAGCGCACGGGGGCGTCCAACGAGCTCGGCCAGGCGTCGTTCGAGCGTTTCGTGTACCTCCAGGTGCCCCGTTACCAGGTGAGAGGCCCCGGCTCCGCTTCCGTACTCCCGCGCCGCTGCGGCCTGCCTCTCAGCCAGACGCGGGTCGCCCTTGAGTCCGAGGTAATCGTTACCGGCAAAGTCGATCAGTCCGGCCTGGAGCGTACGACGCTCGCGCCACAGCCCCTCGGCACGACGCCAGGCCGCCGCCTCATGGAGGCGTGCAGGCCACACGGATGAAGACGTCATTCCCGATCAGGCCTGAGTGGCGTCATAAGCCAGCGCTGCGCTGCGAGCCTGGCTCGTCTGACGTGCCAGAGCGCCCTCGAGAGAGCTTTGCTGCTGAGCATCGTCCTGGCAGGTGCTGCGACGCTCAGGGTGCAGCCCGAGTTTTGCGAATAGCGCACGGTCGCGGGTCGCCTGCGGATTGCCGGTGGTAAGCAGTCTGTCGCCGTAGAAAATCGAATTGGCACCGGCCAGGAAGGCCAGCGCCTGAGTCGACTCATCCATCTGCTCGCGACCGGCCGACAGCCGCACATGACTGGCCGGCATCAGAATCCGGGCCACGGCAATGGCGCGTATGAACTCGATGGGGTCGAGGTCCTCGACGTTCTCCAGCGGTGTGCCGGGCACCTTGACCAGCATGTTGATCGGCACCGACTCGGGATGTGGCTCCAGCCGGGCCAACTGCTGGAGCAGCGCCGCGCGGTCGCGGGGGGCTTCGCCCATGCCGACTATGCCCCCCGAGCAGACCTTCATGCCTGCCTCGCGCACGTTGGCCAACGTCTCCAGCCGGTCGGCGTAGGTTCGGGTGGTGATGATCTCACCGTAGTAGTCCGGCGAGGTGTCGAGGTTGTGGTTGTAGTAATCGAGACCGGCTGCAGCAAGGCGGCTGGCCTGAGCGCCGTCCACCATGCCCAGGGTCATGCATGTCTCCAGCCCCAGGGCCTTGACCCGGCTGACCATCTCGAGCACTACGTCGAGGTCCTTTTCGCGCGGGCTGCGCCAAGCCGCACCCATGCAGAAGCGGCTGGCGCCTGCTTCTTGCGCGGCCTTGGCCTGAGCCACTACCTTCTCGATCTCAAGCAGTTTTTCCTTGTCCAGTCCGGTGGCATAGTGTCCCGACTGCGGGCAGTACTTGCAGTCCTCGGGACAGGCGCCGGTCTTGATCGACAGCAGGGTGGAGACCTGTACCGCGTTGGCGTCGAAGTGAGCTCGATGAACCTGCTGAGCGTGGAACAGCAGGTCGTTGAAGGGAAGAGCGAAGAGTGCCTCGATCTCGTCCAACGACCAATCGTGGCGGGGGGGCTTTCTTGCCTCGTCGGCTTGGCTGGCATGCATGAGATCGGACATGTGAACTCGCCTTGGTCAACTTTATATAGGATAGGATGTTGACTGTGAGCGTACGTGAAATTACCGCTCTGTCAACTAGGCGGATCTTTCAGGTTGACGAGAAGGCAAGGGCAGGCAAGGCAGCAAAAGGAGAGTGCTAAGCTCGGCACCAATACGCAACGCGGCGATAAGGACATTGGTAGTGAAACCAGAATTCGAGCCGGAGCCCACCGATGAGGAGCGGCGCAGCAAAAGCGGATGTCGTAGCTGGCTGACGCCGCTCTGGCATGGGCTGGATCTCGGCCTGCGCCGCGCGCTGCCGGGCCGCTGCAGTTTCTGTCTGGCGCCGGCCGTGCAAGAGCGGCCCTGGTGCGAGGCGTGTTTCGAGTCGCTGCCCTGGAACCTGCCCGCTTGTCCGAGCTGTGCCGAGCCGCAGCCGATGGGCTCCCACGCAGACAGACTCTGCGGACACTGCCTGACCCGTCCGCTGGCCATCGTTCGCTCGCGCGTGCCGTTGCGCTACGAAGGGGAAGTGGCCCAGCTCATGCAGCGCTTCAAGTTCCACGCCTCACCCCGGGCCGGCAATGTCCTGCTGGAATTGCTCGAGCTAGGCCTGCCACCACACGCATTGGCTTGGCCCGAAGCGCTGATTCCGGTGCCTCTGCATCCACGACGCGCCAGGGAGCGAGGCTTCGATCAAGCCGACTGGCTGACCAAACGGCTGGCGGCACGCCACGGCCTGCGGTTGCAAAGGGCAAAACGGCGCCATCACACTCCCAGCCAGCGCGGCCTCGACCGCGTCGAGCGTTTCCGCAACCTGCGTGGTGCTTTCGTCATACCCGCCGAGCTTCCCGCTCGCGTGGCGCTGCTCGATGACGTCATGACCACCGGCGCAACGTTGGATGCGCTGGCTCGGGCGTGCCTGGCGGCCGGGGCTCGCGAGGTAGAGGCTTGGGCGGTGGCGCGCACGCCGTTGTAGCAGGACGAGCGGCGTACACGGCAAGCTGTGGCTGTTAACATGTGAGCTCTTCTCTACCGGTGACGATCATGCAGAGTACGCCGCACCCTTTTGCTGCCCTTTCCCCCGCGCGTGTCGTGGCTGCCGTCGAGTCGCTCGGCTTCTGGCTGCCGGGTGAGCCTTTTGCATTGAACAGTTACGAGAATCGGGTCTACCTACTGCATGACGACGAAGGGCGGCGTTGGGTCGCCAAATTCTATCGTCCCGAGCGTTGGCACGATGTCCAGATTCAGGAGGAGCACGACTTTCTGGACGAACTGGCGGCAGGGGGAGTGGCCGTGGCCGCGCCATGGCGCGATGCCGAGAGGCGAAGTCTGCACCACGCCGAGGGCTTCCGGTTGGCCCTGTTCCCACAGCGTTCGGGGCAAGCCCCCGAGCTGGAGAAACCGTCCCATCTATTTGCCTTGGGCGAGCTCATCGGCGCCGCTCATGCCGTAGGGGAGCGCGAGGCCTTCCGGCACCGGCTCAGCCTCGACATGGATGAAATGGTTCGTGAAGCTCAACGGCGGGTATTGAGCGCCCCCTGGCTTGATCGTCGCCAGCGTCAGGCCTACGAGCGCGTATCCGATGCTCTGCACAGCGAATTGCAGCGCTATGCCTGGGCATCACGCTCGGCTATCCGCGTTCACGGCGATTGCCATATCGGCAACATTCTCGGCCGGGATGACAGCTTTGCCCTAGTGGATTTCGACGACTGTCTGATGGCGCCCGCCATCCAGGATCTCTGGATGCTGCTAACCGCGCAGCAAGAGGCGGAGTGGCACATGCAGCTTTCGGAGGTGCTCGAGGGTTACGAGCAGAGTCGGGAGTTCGATCGCGATGAGCTCAAACTGATAGAGCCACTGCGCACGCTGCGGCTCATGCGCCACAGCGCCTGGCTGGTGGCCCGCTGGGATGACCCCGCCTTTCCGCCGGCGTTTCCGTGGGTGCCCGACGCAGGCTATTGGGACGCTCATATTCGCCAACTGGAACAGCAGCGTCAGGCGCTTGGAAAGACGCCGCTGTGGTTGGCCTGAGGCGCACTCATCTGAGTGCGCCGGCGGGTTCATACGTCATCGGGGTTGGGGCGCTCGGCAGGTATCGGGTTGGCGATACCTGCGCCATTGGCCTGGCGGCGCTGCTCGTTGATTCGCGCAGAGGGGTTATCCTGCTCGGCGATCTCCAGCCGAGTCGCCAGCTTGAGATGAAAGACGTGCTCCGCGGAGAGTTCGCAACGGCCAGCTTCACACACCGACAGCCCATAGCTGCCATCCAGGTCATAGCCGGCGGCTGAAATTTCCCCGCTGTAGATATCGCTGTCGCTTCCGTCTGTTTCGATGCAGGTCAGTGACTTGGTGGTGACGCGCAGGCGGTCGCCGTCCTGACGGGCATCGCCAACCAGTACGCAGTATTCCGGCAGCTCGTGGCTGGCTCCGTCGACTCCGCTGACGGGGCGCAACAGAACATCGTCCATGCGCCCTTCGTCTGCCTCGATAACGAGACTGTCCACGGCCTGTACTGCGACCGAGGCGTCCTGGGGCAGGGAAAGCGTTCCCGCCGAAGCATACAGGGGTAACAGAAGCAGGGCCATTCCACTGGCTGACAGTATCGCGTGCGGAATCTTGATCATTTCGTGCTCTCGCGGGGGCTCAGACTGCCCGTTTCGGCAGTTTTCATATGGCTCATTTTACCATAGCTGCCAGGGTGCGGCAGTGGCCCGAATGTCGCACGGGTGCAATTTCGTACGAGCTGCCTGCGATAGACTGTCGGTTACGATAGAATGGCGAGTTGAAGTAGATAAAGTTGTACAATATTTAATTTTTGTATATCTTTTGTATTTAGTGGTGACGA
Source organism: Halomonas sp. TH-94 (assembly GCF_057473365.1). Classification (NCBI taxonomy): domain Bacteria; kingdom Pseudomonadati; phylum Pseudomonadota; class Gammaproteobacteria; order Oceanospirillales; family Halomonadaceae; genus Halomonas; species Halomonas sp. TH-94. The sequence continues at coordinate 27,509 of NZ_JBYCKL010000024.1, read as the reverse complement.
TGGCCAGGCCATCGCGAAACAAGCGGTATCACCAGTTTCAGGGCCTGACCATGAACGAAGAACTTGCCGGCTTCTACCGCCAGATCATTCTCGAGCTGGGTGAAGACCCGAATCGTGAAGGGCTGCGCGATACGCCCAAGCGTGCTGCCAAGGCGATGCAGTTCCTCACGCGCGGCTATTCCCAGACGCTCGAGGAGATCGTCAACGGCGCCGTTTTCCAGAGCGAAACCGACGAAATGGTGCTCATCAAGGACATCGAACTCTACTCGATGTGCGAGCATCATCTATTGCCCTTCATCGGCAAGTGCCATATTGCCTACTTGCCCAGCGGCAAGGTTCTAGGGCTTTCCAAGTTTGCGCGCATCGTCGACATGTATGCCCGCCGCATGCAAATCCAGGAAAACCTGACTCGCCAGGTTGCCGAGGCGGTGCAGCAGGTCACCGGTGCGCGTGGCGTGGCGGTAGTGATCGAAGCGCGACATCTATGCATGATGATGCGTGGCGTGGAGAAGCAGAATTCCAGCATGTCATCTTCCATGATGCTGGGTGCGTTTCGAGACAACCCGACGACACGCCAGGAATTCCTGACCCTCGTCAGCGGGCGCTGAAGTACCTTCGGCCTATGGCCATTCCTCTCTGGAGCCGATGCCTATGACGCTGCATGCCCTGGATGATCAGCATCTCGACCATGACCTGGCCACGATACGCATCAAGAACCTGCGTCTGCGCACCTACATCGGCATCAAGGAGGAAGAAATCCTCAACCGTCAGGATGTCATCATCAACGCCGTGATTCGCTACCGGGCAGACCAGGCGGTGGCGTTCAACCATATCGAACAGGCATTGAACTACCGTACGATCACCAAAGAGATGATCGTCCTGGTGGAAGAGAACCGCTTCCTGCTGCTGGAGCGCATGACCCGCGAAGTGCTCGATCTCATCATGGGCCATGAGCAGGTGCTCACGGCCCAGGTCGAGATCGACAAGCCCCATGCGCTGCGCTTTGCCGACTCCGTCTCCATTACCCTCTCCGCCAGTCGCGAACCGCGTCGTCCACGCTGAGGGCGCGCCTCTGTCTGCCGTGAAATTGCCACGTTTTTTTGTGGCTACGGCACTTTACGCTTAGCATGGGGCTTCCTGCTGAGTCGACACAGAGAGACCTTAAGTTGGAACGCCACTCCTCGGCCCCCGCTTCACCGCGGCGACGCTATGCCCCTTGGGCCATGACCGCCATCGTCACGGCACTCATCGCCCTGCTGTTCCAGGGTAGCCTTCCGCCACTCAACATTGCCGCAGCGATTTTTGCGGTCATGGGGCTACGCCAGATCCGTCGCCAGCCCGACCGCTATATCGGTCGTGCCTTCTGTTGGCTGGCCATCGCGCTGGTGCTGATCCTTGCCATACTGACGGCGATGCTTCAGCCCCCGGTACTGGACGCCCCATCCGTTACTGTACCAGAGCAGAGAACCCTCGAGGCCGAGTGACGAGAGTGGGCTCGGCACGAATTCATCGAACATGAGTCAAGGCCCGCTGAGGCCAGGAGAGACACCATGGAAGCCCTCAAGGAAACGCAGCTCTACTGTCCATTCGCGTATATCGACGGCAGCTGGGTCGCTGCCGACAGCGGGGAGCAGATCGAGGTGGTCAACCCGGCGTCCGGCGAGACCTTCGGCACCGTGCCCAGGCTCGGCCGGATCGAGACCGAGCGTGCCATCGCCGCAGCGGATGCGGCCCTGGTGGGTTGGCGTGCGCTGACGGCCCAGGAGCGAGCCGATATCCTGTTGAAATGGCATGATCTCATGCTCGAGCATCAGGATGATCTGGCAATGATCATGACCTATGAGCAGGGCAAGCCGCTCAAGGAGGCGGCAGGGGAGATCGCCTATGCGGCCAGCTTCCTGCGTTGGTTCGCTGAAGAGGCCAGGCGAATCTATGGTGAGACCATCCCGGCTGCGAAGCCCAATCAGCGTATCGTCGTCACGAAGCAGCCGGTCGGCGTCGTCGGCGCCATCACCCCATGGAACTTCCCGGCTGCCATGATCACCCGTAAGGCCGGCGCGGCATTGGCGGCAGGCTGTACCATCGTCATCAAGCCGGCCAGTCAAACCCCCTTTTCGGCCACTGCCCTGGCCCTCCTGGCGGAGCGGGCCGGCATACCTCGCGGGGTGTTCAACGTGGTGCCGGGGCGCGCCAGTGAGATTGCCGCGGCCATGACCGAATCGCCGCTGGTGCGCAAGATCACCTTCACCGGCTCAACTGAGGTGGGTCGTGAGTTGATGGCACGCGCCGCCCAGCACATCCAGAAGATCTCACTCGAACTGGGTGGCAATGCGCCGTTCATCGTGTTCGAAGATGCCGATCTGGATGCGGCGGTTGAAGGCGCCATGGCGGCCAAATTCCGCAATGCCGGGCAAACCTGCATCTGCACCAATCGTTTTCTGGTTCAGTCCAGCGTAATCAACGCCTTCTGCGAAAAGCTGGCGGTCGCGATGAACAGCGAGCTGAAGGTAGGCGACGGCACCAAGCCAGACATCAATATCGGGCCGCTGATCGATTCGAATGCGGTAGCCAAGGTCAGTGAGCACGTTCACGATGCCGTCGACAAGGGTGCCGAGCTGCTGCTTGGCGGTCACCCGCACCCGCTGGGCGGCAACTTCTTCTCACCGACGTTGATCAGTTTTGCCAACGGTGACATGAAGGTGGCTCACGAGGAGACCTTCGGCCCGCTGGCGGCAGTGTTCCCCTTCGAGGACGAGGAGGATGCCGTGCAGATGGCCAACGACACGCAGTACGGCCTCGCTTCCTATTTCTACTCGCGGGATCTGGGCCGTGTCTGGCGGGTCGCCGATGCGCTGGAATACGGCATGGTGGGCATCAACACCGGGCTCATTTCCAACACCAGCGCACCGTTCGGTGGGGTCAAGGCATCGGGACTCGGCCGAGAGGGCGGCCGTCAGGGAATCGAGGAGTTTCTGGAAACGAAATACCTCTGCATCGATCTCGGCGCCTGAACGCAGCGCCGTGGTAGCCAGCCTCAAGCCCACCTGATGGTGGGCTCTTTTACAGAACAAGACGGTAAGTCGTTGGCGCATGCCTCGGCAAACGGAAAAAGATATGCCTACCTTCCAGCGCAAACTGTTGATCATGCTTGGCCTTGCGCTTGCCATCGTGGCCCTGATAACTGCTGCGGTCATGTACAACGCTCGTCAGGAAGCCCAGACGGAACAGCTCGTACATGAAAGCGGCTCTCGCATCACGATCCTGGATAACTTGCTGGCATCACTGTTCGAAGCCGAGTCGAGCCAGCGCGCTTTTGCCGCGAGCCGAGACGCGCTGTTCATCAATGAACACCGTCAGGAGCGTGATGATGTCGAGCGGCTCCTGGCTGCTTTTCGACAGCAAGACTTCGCGGTCGAGCCGACACTCACCACGCAGCTCATCGACCTGATCGAGCAGCGAACCGCGCTGATGGATGAATTGCTTCTCGTGAGCCAGGAGCAGGGCACGGTGGCCGCTGCACAGATGATCGCCTCCTACGAGGGCAAGCGCATCATGGATCGCATACGTGACGTCAGCTCACGCATGGTCCAGGCCGAGCGTAGCCGCATGGAGCGCAAGCTGCTCGAGTCCGAGCGCCTTTCCCAGAGGCTGCAGCTGTGGGTCGTGCTGGCGGGGCTTATCAATTCGCTGCTGCTGGTCGGGGCCTTTCTACTGATTCGCCGCGAAGCGCAGCGTAGCGAGAATCTGGTGGAACAGCTGCGCCAGACGAGCAACGAAGTGACGCTGGTAAATCAGCTCAGCAGCGGCCTGCAGTCCTGCGAGACGAGAGAAGATACCGCGGCCGTATTACAGCACTACATGCTTCGGCTTTTCCCCGGCATGACCGGTGGACTCTACCTGATGCGCGGCTCCCGTAACCTGCTGCAGCTCGCCGCCGCCTGGGGGGAGGAGGCGGATCAACTCGTCGACCCCATTGAGCCTCAGCAGTGCTGGGCGCTGCGCATGGGGCACACTCACCAGACGAGCGATCCTGACAAGGCGCTCAGATGCCAGCATTGGCCTGACCTGCACCACGCCTATCTCTGTCTGCCGCTGCTGGCACAGGGTGAAATCGTCGGCATGCTCCACCTGTCGTTGCGTGACAAGGGCAAGCTGGAGGAGGCGCAGCGTCTTGCCGAGCTATTGTCCACTCATGCGGCGGCTGCCATGGCCGGAATATTGCTGCGTGAAGCGCTTCATCATCAAAGCGTGCGCGACCCGCTCACCGGTCTTTTCAATCGTCGCTATCTCGAGGAGACCATGGAGCGCGAGCAGCTGCGTGCCAAGCGTAACAAGAGTGGCTTCGGTTTGATCATGCTCGACGTGGACCACTTCAAGCGCTTCAACGACGATTACGGCCACCAGGCCGGCGACCTGTTGCTCAAGGAGCTGAGCCAGTACTTGAGACGCTACATTCGCGGCGAGGACATTCCCTGTCGCTATGGGGGCGAGGAGTTTCTGCTGGTATTACCCGGGGCCACGCTCGAGCAGTGTCGTGAGCGTGCGGAGGAGATCAGGCGCAATCTCGCTGGCCTGCAGCTAGATTTCCAAGACCAGCGGTTGCCCTCGGTCACGGCTTCCATCGGGGTGGCGGCTTATCCAGACCATGGAGAAGAGTGGCAGGGCATACAGCATCTGGCCGACAAAGCGCTCTATCAGGCCAAACGCAGCGGTCGAAATCAGGTCAATGTCGCGCCGCTGCCGAGGACCCCTGACGAGGAATGAGAAAGCCCCGAGGCCTTTAGCGCGTCGGGGCTGCCTGGCTGCCGTACGGCCAGAGGCTACATCAGTGCCGGAAATGGCGCATGCCGGTGAACACCATGGCGATGCCCGCCTCGTTGGCGGCGTCGATCACTTCCTGATCGCGCATGGAGCCGCCGGGTTGAATCACCGCGGTAATGCCGGCCGCGGCGGCGGCGTCGATGCCGTCACGGAAAGGGAAGAAGGCGTCCGAGGCCATCACCGAGCCGGGAACCGAGAGGCCCTCGTCAGCGGCCTTGATGCCGGCGATTTTGGCCGAGTAGACGCGGCTCATCTGGCCGGCGCCAACCCCGATGGTCTGCCCGTCCTTGGCATAGACGATGGCGTTGGATTTGACGTACTTGGCCACCTTCCAGGCGAATGCAAGGTCGCGTAGCTCCTGCTCGCTGGGAACACGCTCGCTGACCACCGTTAGCTCGTCGCGGCCGATCATCCCCAAGTCGCGATCCTGCACCAGCAGCCCGCCGGTAACGCGTTTGAAATCGTGGGCGTGCTCGCGCTGGCCGGGCCAGCTGTCGCCGACGTCGAGCAGACGCACGTTCTGCTTCTCGGCAACGATTGCCCGGGCCGCGTCTTCAACGCCGGGGGCGATGATCACTTCGACGAACTGACGCTCGATGATGGCGCGAGCGGTCTCTTCGTCCAGCGTGCGGTTGAAGGCAATGATGCCACCGAAGGCGCTGGTGGGGTCGGTAGCGAAAGCCTTGTCGTACGCCTCACGGAGGGTGGTGCCAACCGCCACGCCGCAGGGGTTGGCATGCTTGACGATGACGCAGGCCGTGTCGGTGAAACTCTTGACGCACTCGAAGGCGGCGTCGGTATCGGCCACGTTGTTGAAAGAGAGCTCCTTGCCCTGGAGCTGACGGGCAGTGGCGACACTCGCTTCGCAGGCATCGGCTTCGACGTAGAACGCCGCACTCTGATGCGGGTTCTCGCCGTAGCGCATGGCCTGCTTCTTGACGAACTGTACGTTGTAGGTGCGCGGGAATCCGTCCTCGCCGCCGGGCACTCGCTGGCCCAGATAGTCGGCGATGGCTGCATCGTAGCCGGCGGTATGCTCGAAGGCCTTCACCGCCAGATCGAATCGTGTAGCGTCGCTTACGGCGCCATTGTGAGCAGCCATTTCCGACAGCACGCGGTCATAGTCATCGGCGTCGACCACGATAGCGGTATGGGCGTGATTCTTGGCGCAGGCGCGCACCATAGTCGGGCCGCCGATATCGATGTTCTCGATGGCGTCTTCGAGGGTGCAGTCCGGCTTGGCCACGGTCTGGGCAAAGGGGTAGAGATTGACCACCACCATGTCGATGGGTGCGATGCCGTGTTCGTCCATCACCGCATCGTCTTGTCCGCGTCGGCCCAGGATGCCGCCGTGTATCTTGGGGTGCAGGGTCTTGACGCGCCCGTCCATGATCTCGGGAAAGCCGGTGTGCTCGGACACCTCGGTCACGGCGATGCCATTCTCCTGAAGCAGGCGGAAGGTGCCGCCGGTGGAGAGTAGCTCGACGCTGCGCTCGGCCAGGCCGCGGGCGAAGTCGACAATGCCGGTCTTGTCGGAGACGCTGATCAGCGCACGGCGTACCGGGGTGGGGGAGACTTGGGCCATGATGGGGTACAACTCTGTAGCGGGAGTGGAATGAATCCGGAGCCGACGGTAGCTGTAGCGTCGACCCCGATCGGTTCAGATCAGGTCGTGCTGCTTGAGCTTCTTGCGCAGCGTGCCGCGATTGAGGCCGAGCATTTCGGCGGCGCGGGTCTGATTGCCCTGGGTGTGTTCCAGCACGCTGGCCAGCAACGGCGCTTCGACCTCGGCCATGACCATTGCATACAGGTCGGTAACGGTGCCGCCGTCGAGGTGGTCGAAGTACCGCCGCATGGCGACGTCCACGGCTTCACGCAGCGGCTGTTCGGCCAATGTCGTCATTGGCGTCAGGATTGGACTGCCAAGGGCCGTCAGGTCGGCGCAGGGGCCACCCTCCAGGCCTGCTGGCGCATCGGCATTCTGGTTGAAAGCTTCACGGTTCATGCGGCACTGATTCCATTCGTTGCCCACGAGAGGTCGGCTTCGCTCTCGAGGGAAAACAGATCGTCGATGAAGGCATACTGTTCGTTCGGCTGCATCAGGGCGTTGAAGGCCGCCCTTAGTACCCGCTGTCGCACGGGGTCGAAGCGGTGATCGGCAGCGATGTACCAGCCCAAATGCTTGCGTGCGATGCGCACCCCCATGAAATCGCCATAGAAGTCATGCAAGGCGTGTAGATGGCCTCGCAGGACGCTGGCCCGCTCGTTCATGTCGGGGGGAGGACACCCGTGTCCATGGCGCAGGTAGTGGTCGATCTCGCGGAAAATCCAGGGATTGCCCTGGGCGCCACGACCGACCATCACTGCATCCGCTCCAGTATAGTCGAGAACGTCGGCTGCCTTGCGTGGAGAGTCGATATCGCCATTGGCGAAAACGGGGATACGCACCGCCTGCTTGATGGCGGCAATGGTGTCGTACTCCGCCTCGCCCTGGTAACGCTGCTGGCGATGACGGCCATGCACTGCCAACGCCTGGATTCCGGCCTCTTCGGCCAGGCGGGCCACGCGTACGCCATTGTTGCTGTCGGCACACCAGCCGGTACGGATTTTCAGTGTCACCGGCACCTCGACGGCGGTCACCACGGCATCGAGAATTTCCGCCACCAGCGCTTCGTCGCGCAGCAATGCCGAACCGGCGGCCTTGTTGCACACTTTCTTGGCGGGGCAGCCCATGTTGATATCGATGATCTGGGCGCCCCGCTCGGCGTTCAGGCGTGCTGCCTCGGCCAGCATCGCGGCGTCTCCGCCGGCAATCTGTACGGCCCGGGGGCCGGGCTCGCCGCGGTGATCCATGCGCTGGCGCGATTTGCGCGTGTGCCATAGCGCCGGATCCGAAGTCACCATCTCGCCCACGACCAACCCCGCCCCCAGGCCTCGGCAGAGCTGGCGAAACGGGCGATCGGTCACGCCAGCCATGGGGGCCAGGATGACCCTGTTGGGCAGGCTGTAAGGGCCGATCTTGGGCAGCGGACGACTATCGGGCATGAGTCGGATCAGTCAACTTTGGGCTGCATATCATACGCCCCCGCGGGGCCAGGGTGAAGGTGGTAAAAAGCGTCGTCAGGCTCAACGAGCACGATGCCCGCTGAGTCGCACCCAGCCTTCGCGGACCATGGGCTCTTCCATCGCCAGCCCCTGGTCGCGGTAGGCATCGAGTACCTCGTCGGCCTGGTGCTCGAGAATGCCCGACAGCGCCAGGCGCCCGCCTGGGGCTACGTGGCCGGCGATCGTCGCGGCCAGTTGCACCAGGGGGCCGGCCAGGATGTTGGCTACCACCAGCGGAAAGCGTCGTTCGGCACCGAGCTGCTCCGGATAGCACAGCGTCAGCTCATGCTCGGCAATGGCGTTACGCTCGGCGTTGTCGCGACTTGCCAGCAGCGCTTGAGGGTCGATATCCGTGCCGATGGCCCGTGCCGCTCCCAGCTTCAGGGCGGCAATGGCCAGAATGCCGGAGCCACAGCCGACGTCGAGCAAGTCGATGTCGTCGAGGCCGCCGTCCAGCGACAGCCCATCCAGCCATTCGAGGCACAGCGCAGTCGTTGGGTGGGTTCCGGTACCGAAGGCAAGGCCGGGGTCCAGCTGCAGGTTGACGGCGTCCGCCACCGGCGGCTCGTGCCAGCTCGGCACGATCCACAGTCGCTGGCCCATGCGCAGCGGCTGGAAGTCCTCCATCCACTCACGCTCCCAGTCACGATCGGCCAGCAGCTCGTGTTCGATGACCGGGCAAGGCTCGTCGGGTTGAGTTTCGGCCCATGCTGCGGCGAGACGCTCGAGCATCGCTTCCAGGCCCTCGAGATCGTCGTAGAGGCCGGTCAGTACGGTCTCGTTCCACAGTGGCGTAGTGCCACGCTCGGGCTCGAAAACGGGGTCGTCGTGGGCGTCCTGCAGCGTGATGGCGGTAGCGCCTTCGGCCAGCAGCAGTTCTTCGAGCAGTTCGGCCTGCTCCGGGGCGATGCGTGCCTTGAGTTGCAGCCAGGGCATGAGGTTCTCCGTGACTAACGCAAGCAGGGTGGCCGTGGCCACCCTGCCGGGAGCGATGCTCGTTCCAGGAGTCGTCTTCCTAGGAGCCGAGCTTCTTCTCCAGATAGTGAATGTTGACGCCGCCCTGCTGGAAGTGGCCATCGCGGACCAGATCCTTGTGCAGGTCGGTGTTGGTCTTGATCCCTTCCACCAGCAGTTCGTCCAGCCCGTTGCGCATGCGGGTCAGGGCGATCTCACGACTATCGCCCCAGGTGATCAGCTTGCCGATCAGCGAGTCGTAGTGGGGCGGTACGGTGTAACCGGTATAGAGATGCGAATCCATGCGCACGCCAAGGCCGCCCGGTGGATGGTAGAGCGTAACCTTGCCGGGAGAGGGCAGGAAGGTGCGGGCGTCTTCCGCATTGATGCGACACTCGAAGGCATGCCCGCTGACCTTGACGTCTTCCTGGCGGATCGACAGCGGCAGGCCCGACGCAATGCGCAGCTGTTCACGCACGATATCCACACCCGTCACCATTTCAGTGACAGGGTGCTCCACCTGCACCCGGGTATTCATCTCGATGAAGAAGAACTGCCCATCTTCATAGAGGAACTCGAAGGTGCCGGCGCCGCGATAGTCGATCTCGATGCAGGCCTGACGGCAGGCTTCCAGCACCTTGGCACGTGCTTCGGGGTCGATTCCCGGTGCCGGGGCCTCTTCCAGCACCTTCTGGTGTCGGCGCTGAAGGGAGCAATCACGATCGTACAGGTGAATGGCGTTGCCCTGGCCGTCGGCCAGTACCTGTACCTCGACGTGACGTGGACGCTCGAGAAACTTCTCCATGTATACCGTGCCATCGCCAAACGCCGCGTGTGCCTCGGTACGGGTTACGGTGATCGCTGACAGCAGGTGCCCCTCGGTGTGCACCACGCGCATGCCGCGGCCCCCGCCCCCGGCGGCCGCCTTGATGATCACCGGATAGCCGATACGCCGGGCGATGGCCATGTTGTCGCCCTCGTCGTCACCCAGCGGACCGTCCGAGCCGGGCACGGTAGGTACGCCGGCCAGCTTCATCGCTTCGATGGCGCTGACCTTGTCACCCATCAGGCGAATGGTCTCGGCGCGCGGGCCGATGAAGACGAAGCCGGAGCGTTCCACCTGCTCGGCGAAGTTGGCGTTCTCGGAAAGAAAACCATAGCCGGGGTGAATGGCACTGGAATCGGTGACTTCCGCGGCGCTGATCAGCGCCGGAATGTTCAGATAGGATTGCGCCGAGGGGGCCGGGCCGATGCATACGGCTTCGTCGGCCAGACGTACGTGCATCAGCTCGCGGTCGGCCTTGGAGTGAACCGCCACGGTCTTGATGCCCAACTCCTTGCAGGCACGCAGAATTCTCAGGGCGATCTCGCCACGGTTGGCGATGAGTACCTTGTCCAGCATAGGGGGTCCGCCAGTGTCGGTGAAGGATCAGGAAATAACGAGCATCGGCTGGTCGAATTCGACCGGCTCGCCGTCCTCGACCAGAATCGCCTCGATGACGCCGTCGCGATCGGCTTCGATCTGGTTCATCATCTTCATGGCTTCCACGATACACACGGTTTCGCCCTTTTTGACGCTTTGACCCACTTCCACGAAAGCTTTCGAACCGGGGGCCGGGCTGCGGTAGAAGGTTCCGACCATGGGGGATGTCAGTGCGTGACCCCGGTAGGTTGCTGCCGGAGCCTCTTCGGCGGGGCTGGCTGCGGAAGAGGGTGCGGGCTGACTGGGTGTCGCATAGGGAGCGGCATACTGCGGCATGGGGGGCTGGGGCCAGCTCACTCCGTTGGGGTGCCGGCTGATACGCACCGATTCTTCGCCTTCCTGAATCTCGATTTCACTGATGTTGGATTCTTCGAGCAGCTCGATCAGCTTCTTGACCTTGCGGATATCCATGTTGAGTCTCGACCGGTGGGTAAATGGCGGTAGGGCGAGGGCGCTGTTAACCCTGTCCAACTTTCGATAGATCGCGGCAAGATGACGAACATTGCCGACGCTATCGGCCTTGAAGTGCGTTGTTGGCGGAGTGTGCCTAAAATCGCCGGGGATGTCCAGCTGGTCGAGAACAGTGTTCGGTGGCGTATTGCCGCTGTAGGACATGAGCTCAGCTGTGCGGCTGATCGATCCACTGGAGCAAGCCTTGGAGGTGACTGGCGAGCTCTCCTGCCCTGACCTCGCCCTGAATGCGGGCCTCGCGAATTTCATCATCACCGCTGAAGAATAGCAGGCTCGGTGGGCCGAACAGGCCGAAGTGATCGAGCAGCTCACGGCTGGCGGCGTCGGTGCGGGTAACATCGACGTTGATGCGGGCGAAGCGTGCCAGTGACTCGGCGACCTGAGGATCCGGGTAGACCTGGCGCTCCATCTGTTTACAGGAGATACACCAGTCGGCAGTGAAGTGAACGAAAGCCGGTTGACCTTGTTCCGTCCGTTCCCTGAGCGTGGCATTGAGAGCGTCGAGGTCTTTTACCGTGGTCACCTCCAGGGCGTCAACGTTCGAGGTGCCGGTTGAATACAATGCCAGCGGGCGAAGCGGGTCGCTGCTACCCATTGCGGCGCCGAACACCAGGGCGATGCCCCAGGCCAACAACAGCAGGCCGCCGGCCTGGCGCACCCGGGGCCAGCCTTGGGCCAGATTGAGCGACAGGGCGCCAAGCGCCAAAGCGCTGCCGATCGCCAAGGCCGCCCAGAGGAGCAGGCTGACCGCCGGCGGCACCAAGCGCTCGATCAGCCACACGGCGACGCCAAGCAGAAGAATGCCGAAAGCGATCTTGAACCCGTTCATCCATGCACCGCTGCGAGGTAGTGCGGTAGCCCCGAAGGTACCGACCAGAAGCAGCGGCACGCCCATGCCTAGGCCCAGTGCCAGCAGAGCCGCGCCACCCATCACGGCATCGCCGGTGGATGAGATGAATACCAGAGCCCCGGCCAGGGGTGCCGAGACGCAGGGGGACACTACCAGCACGGAGAGAGAGCCTGCGCCGGCCAGACCAAGCGGTCCGCTGCGCTGGGCACGGTCTTGCCAGGCATCGACTCTTCCCGCCAGACGTGGAGAAAGGCGCAGATCGAAGGTGCCGAACATGGCCATGGCGAAGAGCACGAAGAGCACGGCAAAGACGATCAGCACAGGAGCGGATTGCAGGTGTGCCTGCAGGTTGAGGCCGGCACCGAACAGGCCCATCAGCACGCCAACCAACGCATAGGTGAGCGCCATGCCGGCTACGTAGCTGGCAGACAGGGCAAAGGCACGCGGGCGGGTCGGGTTCTGACCGACGATGATCGACGAGAGAATCGGCACCATCGGTAGCACGCAGGGAGTGAAGGTCAGGCCCAGTCCAGCCAGGAAGAAAAGACCAAGCACCAGCGGCAGGCTGGCTTCACTCATGAGGCTGCTGAAGCGACCGTCCTGGCTCTGCAAGGTGGGTGGAGCCGGTCGGTTCGCACCGTTGCCGCTTGCATCGCCGCCCTCTCGCCACCCGGCGAAAGCGGCCGGCATTTCACTGGCAGGCGCCTGCAGCTCGACACTCTCGGGTGGGTAGCAAAGGCCGGCATCGGCGCAGCCTTGAAAGCGAACCGTAACCTCCAGCGGTCCCTCGGCGGAGCCCTGCAGAGGCGCTTCGAAAACCACCCGATCATAGAAGACATACACGTCGCCGAGGAATTCGTCGCTCTTGAACTCTCCCGGTGGTATCTCGGGCTCGCCGACCTCGAACGCCCCGTCACGGCTCTCGACGCCGAGCTGGTGGCGATAGAGGTAATACCCCTCGGCATTCTCGAAGCCGATGAAGAGTGTTTCACCGTCATGCCAGGCGCTGGGCTGGAAGGCCTCCATCACCGGTAGAAAATTGCTCTGATTGGTGGAAGAGGAGGAGAACCACTGGGCATGGGCGAACAGCGGCAGCCACAGCAGCAGGCTGAAGATCAGGCGTATGGCGAGAGAGCGGCTAGTCAACGCAAGCGTTCCTTTTCGAAGCGAGGCCGGGTGCTACAGGGACCCTGAAGCGAGACGCCGAGTTCCCGGACCGGGGTGAAGCGTCATTCAAGCATAACCCAGTCACAGGCAGCGTTTGAATGGCTTCCACGCCACCATGCTGCGCCTCATTGTCGCAGAAAGGCGAACGGGCCGCCCAGTGGCGGCCCGTTCGGCAAGGGGTTGGCCAGGCTCAGGCCTTTTCGTAGGCGGCCACGGACTTCTCGATGGCCTTGCGTGCGGCATCGGCACCTTCCCAGGATTCCACCTTCACCCACTTGCCCTTCTCGAGATCCTTGTAGTTCTCGAAGAAATGCGCGATCTGCTGGCGCAGCAGTTCAGGCAGGTCGGCCACTTCCTGTACGTCGTCATAGAGAGTGGTGAGTTTGGCATGGGGTACACAGACGAGCTTGGCATCTTCCCCGGCTTCGTCGGTCATGTTCAGAATGCCGACCGGACGTGCACGGATGATGCTGCCGGCCTGGACCGGATAGGGCGTTACCACCAGGGCGTCCAGCGGGTCGCCATCGTCGGCCAGCGTGTGGGGGATGAAGCCATAGTTCGCCGGATAGAACATCGGCGTGGCCATGAAGCGATCCACGAGAAGGGTCCCCATCTCCTTGTCGATCTCGTACTTGATCGGAGCGTGGTTGGCTGGGATCTCGATGGCGACATAGACGTCATTGGGGAGGTCCTTGCCGGCGGGGATGTGGTCGAAGTTCATCGTCGCTTCCTTCGTTGGCGAAAAGTTGAGACACCGCAAAATGCGCAGAATTATACGTAGCCGGCCTGGGGATTACCAATTCGACATAGGTGAGGGGCGTCCCGGCTTGGGCTTTGGTTGACAGGTGGTAATCGCCGCAAGCGTGTATGATGGCCGACGTCAGGCGGTTCGGCCAGTCATTCGGAGCGAGCGGTGATCAGTGGCGATATCTTGAAGGAGCGCGTTTTGCCGACCAACCGGCTTGCGCTGAGTGTCGGGCAAGCCTTCGTGGCTCCGGATCGACGGCGCCACCGCAGCTCCATGTCGGTGCGCATACCCGAGCAGCCAGCGCAGTACATCGCCAAGGGTGCCAGCGCCGCCATCAGCGATACCAGCTCGCGCAACGGCATCGCCAAGCAGGCGGGCGACCTTAGCGTTCGCGGCTTTCTGGCCGACTATTTCTCCACGCCCGACCACTGGGACGTGAAGACGTCGGCTACCCGCGTGCTGCGCGCACTCAATGGCTGGTGCTACAGCCAGAGCACCTTCGTCGAAGGCGGCGGCTATGTGGCCTCGCTCTCGGCCATGGTCTATCGCGGTCGCGAAGCGCACCTGTTTCACATGGGCGATACGCTCATCTTCCGTCTGCGCGGAGCCGAATTCGAACAGCTCTCGCGAGACCATATCACCGACCTCGGCGGCTATCGCTATCCGTCGCGAGCTCTGGGTCTGGACGGCAGTATCGATATCGATTACCTGCAGCTCCCTCTGAAGCAGGGGGATCTCTTCCTTTTCACCACTCAGGCGGTCCGCGGTACGTTGATGCCCTCCGACTATGTCGGCTTGATCCGCCAGGATGCCAGTGACCTCGACGCCGCCTGCGAACGGTTGGCCGCCGCCGCTCGCGACAGGGCGCAGGAGCGTGGCTACGGCGCCGATCAGTTCTGCTTCCAACTGGTGCGCATCGACCAGCTGCCCGAAGAAGAGCGCGATCATCCCAGTCGTATCTATGGGGACCTGCCTATCCCACCCGAGCTGTCGTTGGGCGAGCGCATCGACGGTCTGGAAGTGCAGGAAGTGCTCTCACGTACTGCGCAATCCCGGGTCTATCGGGTGCGCGACACCCGTACCGAGCGGGAAATGGTGATGAAGGCTCCGAGTCCGGAGCTCTCCAATCGCAACGCCTATCTCGAGCACTTCTTGCTTCAGCAGTGGGTGGTGGAGCGGGTCAAGTCGCCGTTCGTGGCTCGTGTCATGGAGTCCTCGCGGCCGCGTCGTTATCTCTATTACCTAATGGCCTACGTGGAGGGCATGACCCTCACCGAGTGGGCTCTTCGCCACCCTCAGGCCAGCCTGGCCCAGCGACTGGATATAGCCGTGCAGTTAGGCAAGGCGATGCAGGCGCTGCATCACCGTGACGTGCTGCATCAGCGTATTCATCCCGACAACATTCTGATCGATGTCCATGGACAGGTGGTGTTGACCGACTTCAGTGCCTGTCACATGCGTGACCTTGACGGACATAGGCGCTCACGTGAGCTTGCCCGCCAAACCGGTCTTTCCGAGCACAGTGCGCCGGAGTATGCATTGGATGACAGTGTCGGGAGGCGTAGCGATCAATATTCGCTGGCGTCTACCGTCTACTGGCTGCTCACCGGAGCATTGCCCTATGAGTTGACGCCCGATCGGCTGCGCAGCCACACCGACCTCGAACAGCTCGACTATCGTAGTGCCAGGTTGTTCAACCCCGAAATCTCAGCTCAGCTCGACGATACGCTGCGCCGCGCCCTGGACCCGCAGCGATCCCTGCGTTTCAGGCGTCTTTCAGAGCTGCTCTATGCGCTAAGACATCATGAGGGGCGCGACATGCCGAGGCGTCGCGATCCGCGCCGTTTCCTGCGCGATCCAGCCAACTTCTGGCAGGGGGTGGCGGGCATTCTGTTACTGCTGCTGGTGCTTTCCTGGCTTCTTAAGTAAGAACCGCTCGGCGTTGCAAGCTCTAACGCAAGAGCCCTGGCCGGTGCCAGGGCTCTTGCTTTGCAGTGCCGCGTTCGCCTTACAGCGTGAATTCGGGAAGCTTGCGCTCCACCTTGGCCAGCTTGAGCTTGGCTACCTTGGGCAGACCGTTCTCGAACGGCGGGTAGTCTTCGCCCTGAATCAAGGGCGACAGATAGCGGCGACAGGCCTCAGTGATGCCGAAGCCGTCCTCGCGAATGTACTCGCGGGGCATGAACTTCTCGCGGTTGGCCACCTCTGCCAGAGGAGCTGGCTCGATGCGCCATTCATAGGGCGAATCGCTGATGCGTTTGATAGCCGGCATCATGGCATTCTTGCCGGCGACGGCGAGCTCCACCGCCTGCTGTCCCACCGCATAGGCCTGCTCGACGTCGGTGCGCGATGCAAGGTGGCGTGCGGCTCGTTGCAGGTAGTCGGCTACGGCCCAGTGATACTTGTAGCCCAGATCCTGCTTGACCATGCCAGCCAGCGTCGGTGCCACGCCACCGAGCTGGCGGTGACCGAAAGCGTCGGTATTGCCCGAGTCGGCCAGAAAGGTGCCGTCCTCGTAGCGGGCGCCTTCCGAGACCACGATGACGCAGTAGCCGTATTTCTCGACGCACTCCTCGACGCGAGTCATTACCTTGCTGCGCTCGAAGGGTACCTCGGGAAAGATCACCAGGTGGGGCGGCTGGCCTTCGCCTTCTCCAGCCAGCGCGCCGGCCGCGGCGATCCACCCGGCGTGGCGACCCATGACCTCGAGTACGAATACCTTGGTCGAGGTGGCGCACATCGAGGCGATGTCCAGCGACGCTTCCAGAGTGGAGGTGGCGATGTACTTGGCTACGCTGCCGAAGCCCGGCGAGTTGTCGGTGATGGGCAGGTCGTTGTCCACGGTCTTGGGCACGTGGATGGCGGTCAGCGGGTAGCCCAGCTTATCGGAAAGCTGCGAGACCTTGAGACAGGTATCGGCGCTGTCGCCACCGCCATTGTAGAAGAAATAGCGGATGTCATGCGCCTTGAACACTTCGATGAGGCGTTCGTACTGGGTGCGGTGGCTTTCGATGTCCTTGAGCTTGTAGCGGCAGGAGCCGAAGGCGCCGCCAGGGGTGTGGCGCAGGGCAGCGATCGTTTCGTCGGATTCCTGGCTGACGTCGATAAGATCCTCGGTCAGGGCGCCGATGATGCCGTTGTGTCCGGCATAGACCTTGCCGATGCGATCGGAGTGTTGGCGGCAGGCTTCGATCACGCCGCAGGCACTGGCATTGATCACGGCGGTGACACCGCCAGACTGGGCATAGAAGGCGTTATGCTGGGCCATGGGGCTTATGTGCTCCTGGGAAAGTTCCATTTCATGCGTTACGGCAAGGCGATGTATTTTAGACGAAAGGCGCCGAGCCTGCACGCCGGCTGGAGGGCCGGCGTCGCGCCGTGCTAGTCTGCCGATTCCCTACCGGCAGGCGATGCCTGCCTGCGCTACCCGGTGATAAGGTCGGACTTAATGCACGTTCATATTCTCGGTATCTGTGGCACTTTCATGGGCAGTCTGGCACTGCTGGCGCGTGATATGGGCCATACCGTCACCGGTTCGGACAGTGGCGTCTATCCGCCCATGAGCACTCAATTGATCGAGGCCGGTATCGCTCTGCGCGAGGGGTATGCCGCGAGCAACCTCAAGCCACTGCCCGATCTGGTAGTGGTGGGCAATGCCCTGTCGCGGGGAAATGCCGAGGTCGAGGCGCTGCTCGACCTGGGTCTGCCCTATACGTCAGGCCCGCAGTGGCTGGCCGAGCACGTGTTGCCGGGGCGTCAGGTGATCGCCGTGGCCGGCACCCACGGGAAGACCACGACGGCAAGCCTGACGGCCTGGCTGCTCGAGTCGGCCGGACTCGAGCCAGGCTTTCTTATCGGCGGCGTGCCGCGCAACTTCGGCGTGTCGGCACGGCTCGGCGCTCCCGGGTCACCCTTCGTGGTCGAGGCGGACGAGTATGACACTGCCTTCTTCGACAAACGCTCCAAGTTCGTTCACTACCGCCCCGAGATCGCAGTGCTGGGCAATCTCGAATATGACCATGCGGATATTTTCCCTGATCTTGCCGCCATCGAGCGTCAGTTCCATTACCTGGTACGCAGCGTACCGGGCCGCGGCAGGCTGTTGGTGGCGGATGGCGAGCCGTCCCTGGATCGTGTGCTCGAGATGGGCTGCTGGACCCCGGTGGAGCGCTTCGGTGACCAGGCCTCGAGCCCCTGGAGGTTGGAGCTTGAGCGCGACGATGCATCGCGTTTTCGCGTGGTACACCAGCAAGGCGAGACCAATGAAGATGCCGTCATCGATTGGCCGTTGACCGGTATCTACAATGCGCGAAATGCATTGGCGGCCTTGGCGGCAGCCCAC
Source organism: Halomonas sp. TH-94 (assembly GCF_057473365.1). Taxonomy (NCBI): domain Bacteria; kingdom Pseudomonadati; phylum Pseudomonadota; class Gammaproteobacteria; order Oceanospirillales; family Halomonadaceae; genus Halomonas; species Halomonas sp. TH-94. The sequence goes on along the minus strand of NZ_JBYCKL010000024.1, from coordinate 9,568 downwards.
GTCTGCGGGGTCGATCTGGCGCGTGCCTGTGCCGCCGCCGCTCGCTTCGAAACGCCGCGGCGACGGCAGGAAGTGCGCGGAGAGGTGGGCGGTGTCCAGGTCATCGACGACTTCGCTCACCACCCCACGGCCTTTGCCGCCACTCTAGAGGGCCTGCGCGCCGCCACTCCGCGAGGACGCTTGCTGGCGGTGATCGAGCCGCGCTCCAACACCATGCGTCTGGGCACGCTACGCGATCGCCTGATGGCGAGCACCGCAGCAGCCGATCGGGTTTACTGGTACCAGCCGCCGGGCCTCGATTGGTCGCTGGCCCCGCTAGTCGAGGCGAGCCCGGTTCCGGCGTGCCTCGAGGAGGACATCGACGCACTTGTGGCGTCGCTGGTCGCCGAGGCGCGACCGATGGACCGTATCGTGGTCATGTCCAACGGCGGCTTTGGCGGCATTCATGAAAAGCTGCTGGCGGCGCTCGAGGTGGCTCATGGCTGACGGCCTCTTTCTGCCACCCGTCACGGTGGCGCTCACCGGCGCTTCCGGCGCGCAGTATGGTCTGCGTCTTGTCGAGGCGTTGGTCGAGGCGGGGCACGAGGTCTGGGTCATGGTCTCCAAGGCGGCTCACCTGGTCATCGAGACGGAGACCGACGCCAGCCTGCCGGCGCGGCCCGAGCGGCTGGCCAGTGCCTTGACCGAACGCTGTGGCGCCGAGAGGGGCCAGATCCGTTGCTTCGGACGTGAGGATTGGATGGCTCCGGTGGCCTCGGGGTCCGGGGCGCCGTCGGCCATGGTGATCTGTCCCTGCTCGACCGGTACCTTGTCGGCGGTGGCCACCGGTGCCAGCAACAATTTGATCGAACGGGCGGCTGACGTCGCCTTGAAGGAGCGGCGCAAGCTGATACTGGTGCCACGCGAAACGCCGTTTTCTGCGATCCATCTCGAGCACATGCTCAAGCTGACTCGCATGGGAGCGGTGATTCTGCCGGCGGCGCCCGGTTTCTATCACCGGCCCACGTCGGTGGAAGACCTCGTCGACTTCATCGTGGCGCGTATTCTCAACCAGCTTGGCATCGAGCATCGTCTCATGCCGCGGTGGGGCGAGTGAACGCCGCGCCCTGACACCGCCATGTCATACGAACCTGCTAGAACAAGCGCCTGAAGACGAGGCCTAGCCGCATGATCAAGCTGTCCCTACTGTCGGTTTTCGTACCGACCTTCCTGTTCGTCTCGCTGACCCCGGGCATGTGCATGACCCTGTCGATGGTGCTGGGCATGACCCAAGGAGTAAAAAGAACTCTCTGGATGATGGCCGGCGAGCTCATCGGGGTGGGGCTCGTGGCGCTTGCCGCCGGAGTCGGCGTAGCCGCCCTGATGCTGCGACAGCCGGAACTCTTTGCTCTGTTCAGGTGGGTGGGTGGAGCCTATCTGGGTTACCTGGGGGTCATGATGTGGCGCTCGCGCGGGCGCATGGCGATACCGCTCGAGAACGTCGATCTGCCCAGGGTCTCACGGGGCCAACTGGCATTACAGGGCTTCGTCACCGCCGTGGCGAACCCCAAGGGCTGGGCCTTCTTCATCGCTCTGTTGCCGCCTTTCCTCGATGCCTCGCGGTCGCTGGGCGGTCAGCTGGCCGTGTTGATCGGCGTTATCCTGATGATTGAATTCCTCAGCTTGTTGCTGTATGCCGCTGGTGGCAAAGGGCTGCGCCGCGTGCTTGGCGAGAGCGGCAACGTCAGGCTGCTCAATCGCATTGCCGGAACACTGATGGTGGGCGTGGGGGTATGGCTCGCATTGGGGTGACGGGCCCGCCCGGCCGGTGTGTGCTCACACCGGCGGCAGCAACGCCACTCGGAGGCTGATCAATACCATCGAGGCCACCGCCAGCCATCGCCAGGGGCAGGGCGCGAGAGAGGAGTGGTGGCCCCGCTGCCAGGCCAGCCTTACCAGAGCGCAGACGACCAATCCCAGCAGGCCGCCACCGATCAGGTCCGAGAGCCAATGAACGCCTATCACCAAGCGCGACAGCGCCATGGGTAGCGCCAGGGCGATCGCCACCCAATAGACCCAGAAGCGTCGCTGCGGCGGCAACTCTTGAGCAATGAAGGCGGCGGCCATGCCATACAGCACCACAGCGGATGAAGCGTGGGCGCTGGGATAGGCCAACGAACCGGTTAGGTACTCGGGGGTGTCCGGACGGGGGCGGCCGATAAGCGCCTTGCCGAACGTATTGATCAGCGCGATGGCTCCCAGGCCGCAGGCGATATGGGCGAAGGCAGCCAGGTGGCGTCGCGCCAGCAGCCAGATGCCCCAGGGTAGTACCAATGCCAGGATGCCGTACATGTCCCCGATGCGCGCCAGGAGCTGGCCCACCTCGGGCATCATCGGCACGACCAGCGTGTCGAAGAAGGCGTGAACCTGCAGATCGATGAGAAAAGGCCCACGCTGACGGATGACCGCGATGGTCAGCCCCGAAGCTCCACCAAGCGAGAAGACCAGCAGCAGCCAGCTAGCCAGCGGTACCTCGCCGCGCCGCCAGCTCTGCTTCAGCCAGGTCCGCCGCAGCAGGCGGTTTCGTCTTGCTCCATGGGCCAGCATTCGATAGACACGCCCGGAGCGGCTGACCTGATAACGCAGCCATGAAAAAGCTACCGCCAGTACCACGATGATCGCCGCCACGATGATGAGCAACGCCTCGAGCCCCGGGGGAATCGTCAGCAGCTGCTGCCAGGTCTGGCCGAGCAGGTACCCAGGAAGCACATAGGCCGGGGCCCATAATGCCGCCGACGCCAGGTTGGCCCACAGGAAGGCCCGGGGCGACATGTGCAGCATGCCCGCAATGAGTGGGATGACGGGGCGCACCGGCCCTACGAAGCGTCCGAAGAAGACCGACAGACTGCCATAGCGCTGAAAGAACCGAGCGCCGCGAGCCAGCCACTCGGGATGGCGTGACAGTGGCCATAGCCGGGTGACTCTCTCGCGCTGGCTGTAACCCAGGGCGAAGCTGATGCCGTCGCCGATGACGGCGCCGATGAAGGCCGCCAGCAAGAGCGATGTTATGGCCAGATCCTGGTGCCCGGCCAGAGAGGCTGCCGCCGTGATCAGCAATACACCGGGTAACAGCAGCCCGACCAGGGCGAGAGATTCGAGCAGGGCGATGGCGCCAACGATGAGCAGCAGCATCTCGGGGGAGGGCGAAAGCTGTTGCAGTGTCTCGATCATGCTCAACGATAACTCCTTGTTCGGACGAGCCTGTCGGGTCCAGTGAGCGTATCAGGTTTCGCCAAGCTGCCGTGTCTGCTCCAGCAGGCGCTGCTCGAAGCGTGGCCAGCTCTCGCCGGGAAGTCGCTGGAAATGGACAATGGAGGCGCGTAGGGGGCCGGTATCCACCAGCACGGTGGCTTCGAGAGCCTGCTCGATGCGCTGCAGTACCATCTGGGCGCCGCCCTGACTGGTGTCGGGTAGTACCAGCCAGAAGGTCGCGTCGCCTTGACGCCCCAGGAAATCGTGTCGTCGCGAGCAACGCTGAACGGCCAGGCAGAGGGCGTCGAGCAGGGTCTGACGTGCCCTGCTCCCAAACTGCTCACTGGCCATTTCCAGCTGAGGCAAGTGTATGACCAGCACGCCCAGCGGCTGGCCAAGAAATTGGGTGCGCTGATACTCGCTGACCAGCAATTCGTGCATGGCTTCGCGAGCCAGCGCATTGCAGTGGCGATCACGCGGGTTGGTGGCGTCGAGTAACGCCTGTTGGCGACGCTGCTCCCACGGTACCAGGGCGACGACCAGGGTCATGGCCAAATAGCTGAGAATGACGTGCGGCTCGGTCAGCGTGTCGCTGAGAATGAGCCAGGCGGGAGCCAGGAGTAGATTCAACACCATTGCTGAGGCGAGCGGCAGTAGCAGGACCGTGAGCAAGGGAGCCAGGCCAAGCCACATGATGGCCGCTCCCTCGAGCCATGGCAGTTCCAGCGCCAGCATCAGGTAACCGACGATAAGCGCCAGGTAGGCCGGCAGACGAGCATGACTGACACGGGCCACGTGCAGTAGGCAGGCGACCAGCATCACCAGGGCGAGCGATGCCGGCAGCAGGATGCGCTCGTAATCGCCCATCAGATAGCGCCAGGTGGCATATCCGCCCAGCAGAAGCATGGTGAAGGCATAGGCAAAGACGAAGCGGCCCGCGAGGTTGCGGCTTTCATCATCCATCGTGGCGCTCCGTCTCGATTCCTTCTTTCGCTCGCCCTGGCTTGAATTGCGCCGCGAGATCCTCGAGGGAGGCTACCTGGCTGAGTGCTATGAAGCGTACCTCGACATGGGGCCGCAGTCCTTTGAGCAGCACCTTGCGCCGCTTCATGACCTGCTCATCGTTGCGGCTCAGCAACAGGGTGGCCAGGGTGCGTCGATCGAGGCGATAGCAATTCTCGAACTCGAGGGTCAAACGGCAGAGGTCCTGGGCCAATGGCCAGAACTGGCCGCGAGGCGTGCGTATCAGCATGAGTTCGCCGTGGACGCCTTCCCGGCGGCAGCGCGCGCGTTCAAGGCGTAAGTCGATCGCCAGCTGCTGGCTGCTCCAGAGGGGAAGGCCCGGCACCAGGCGCATACGCTGGCGAGCTTTGGACCGTGTTGGTAGCAGATAGCGGTTGCGTGACAGACCCAGCAGCATCAAGGGGAGCAGCACCAGCCCGGAAAAGAGAGTCTGTTCGATCCCGAGCAGCTCAGCCAGTCGCCACCAGGTGACCCCGGCCAGTGCACAGCTCAGCGCGAGCACCCAGCCGGGTTGAGGCAGCATCAGCAGGGCGGGCCAGACCCATATCCACAGGGCGTGGCGCTCGGGTTCGGTAATCAGTAGGCCAGCCAGCAGCAGGCTAGGCAGCAACTGCCAGGGAACGGCAGCGGGGCGGCGATAGCTGAATTCGAGCCGGCTCGCCGTCACCATCAGCCAGACACTGGCAAGGGCCAGCAGCAGAGCGCTGGTCAGCGGTTCCGAGAGATAGGCCAGCAGGATTAGGAGCAGCGCCGCGGCCCAGAGATTCAGGCGCATCAGCCCGACTTTGTACTTGCTCTGCATGGTGCCTTACTATGGGGGCCAACGAGGTATCGCGCCAGTATAACGTCCCCAGCGCCCAGTGGCGCTCTGCCAGGAGAACTTCGACAGCATGACCGCTCACGCCCCCCAAACCGAACGTTCCGTTGTCGAGGTGGCCGATGTCGCTGCCTATATGGTGGGTCTTGGGCAGGCGGCTCGTGCCGCTGCCAGCCAGATGCGCCGCGCAGCAACGGGAGACAAGAACCGCGCCTTGTTGGCCATGGCCACACACTTGCAGCGCCAGCGCGGCGAGATATTGGCGGCCAACGCCGCCGATCTGGCGCGCGGTCGCGAGAGTGGCCTCGAGGCGGCTCTCCTGGATCGGCTGGCACTCAACGACGACCGCCTCGATGCCATGGTCGAGGGGCTGGTGCAGGTAGCCGCGTTACCGGATCCCGTAGGCGAGATCGACGGTATGCACTCTCGTCCCAGCGGCATACAGGTAGGTCAGATGCGCGTGCCGCTTGGTGTGATTGGCATCATCTACGAATCGCGGCCCAACGTGACCCTGGAGGCGGCCAGTCTGTGTCTGAAGTCCGGTAACGCCAGTATTCTGCGCGGTGGCTCCGAGGCGCGGGATTCCAATGCCGCCATCGCCGCCTGTATTAGAGATGGTCTGTGCGACGCCGGGTTGCCTGAGGCAGCGGTACAGGTGGTGGCCACTACCGATCGCGCTGCGGTCGGACAGCTGATCACCATGCCCGAATATGTCGATGTGATCATACCGCGTGGCGGCAAGTCGCTCATCGAACGAATCTCGCGTGAGGCACGCGTGCCGGTGATCAAGCATCTGGACGGCGTTTGTCACGTCTACATCGACGCTACCGCCGACCTCGACAAGGCCCTGGCCATTGCCGTCAACGCCAAGACGCATCGCTATGGCACCTGCAATACCATGGAGACGCTGCTGATCGACGCCCAGGTTGCCGAGCGGATATTGCCGCGCCTGGCCGAGGCCTATGCCCGGCACGATGTCGAGCTGCGTGGCTGTGAGCGTAGCCGCGCCATACTCGACGGGATGTCGGCTGCCACGGAAGAGGACTGGCATGCCGAATACCTGGCGCCGGTACTGGCGGTGCGCCTGGTCGACGGCATCGACGCCGCCATCGAGCACATCGAGCGCTACGGCTCACACCACACCGACGCCATCGTCACCGAGAATTACGGCCTGGCACGCCGCTTCATGGCCGAGGTCGATTCCAGCTCGGTCATCGTCAATGCCTCGACTCGCTTTGCCGATGGTTTCGAATATGGCCTTGGCGCGGAGATCGGCATCTCCACCGACAAGCTTCACGCGCGTGGTCCGGTGGGTCTCGAGGGGCTGACGACCCGCAAGTACGTGGTGCTGGGTGACGGCCAGGTACGCCAGTGACGGCTCAGAGCGGTGCGCTGCCATGCCGCCAGGCCGTCAGGCCGCTCGAACCGCCTCGGGTAGCGATGCTGGGGGGAACCTTCGACCCGGTTCACATTGGACATCTACGCAGTGCCGTCGAGCTGCACGAAGCCTTGACGCTGGATCGCGTGCATCTGGTGCCGGCAAGCAAGCCGCCGCTGCGCGGCGAGCCCCAGGTAACTTCGCAGGAGCGCCTGGCCTTGCTCAGGCTGGGGATAGGCGATACGCCGGGGCTCGTGGCCGACGGCCGTGAACTCGAGCGTGACGGCCCCTCCTATAGCATCGATACCCTGGCGAGCCTGCGCGAAGAGTATGGCAGCCAGGCTCGCTTGGTCATGGCCCTGGGCCATGACGCCTTTCTGCGTCTCACCGAATGGCATTCGCCGGGTCGACTGTTCGAGCTTGCTCATCTGGTGGTGATCGATCGTCCCGATCATGAGTCGCCACTTTCCCAGGCGTTGGCCGAACTGATTGCAGGGCGGGAGGTCGATAGTCCCGGTGTGCTCATGCAGCGCCCTGCAGGGGGACTGTTGCGCCTGACGTTACCTACCCGCTTGGCGCTCTCGGCAACCGCGATACGCCAACGCCTGGCAGAGGGTCTGAGCGTTCGCTACCTGCTGCCCGAGGCCGTAGAACGAAGAATAAACGCCAACTCGCTGTATCGTGATGGTTGAACGCTGCCAGCGGCGGCTCAAGGCGCTACAATGGCGCCGACCAAGACTTCCCGTTGATGAGGGGCTATGCAGAACGAATCGCTCAAGACACTGGTGGTAGATGCACTGGAGGACCTCAAGGCCAAGGATGTCGCGCTGCTGGACGTGTCCCGGCTGACCAGCGTCACCGATCTGATGGTCGTGGCAAGCGGCACGTCGACTCGCCACGTGGCGGCGCTGGCCGAGCATGTGGTCGAACAGGCCAAGGCCAGTGGTATCCAGCCCTTGGGCGTGGAGGGGCAGGCAGGTTCCGACTGGGTCCTGGTGGACCTCGGCGACCTAGTCGTCCATGTCATGCTGCCCGACACCCGCCAGCTATACGATCTGGAACGCCTGTGGGCCGATTTGCCCAGCGATTCCGAACAGCAGCAGGAGCAGGGTGGGGCATGAAGATCCGCCTGCTGGCGGTTGGCACTCGCATGCCCGGCTGGGTCAACGAAGGTGTCGAGGAATACCGCAAGCGGCTGCCCCGTGATTTCAGCCTGGAGATAGAGGAGATCGCTCCGGGCCAGCGTGGCAAGAACGCCGATACCGCCAAGGCGGTGGCGCTCGAGGCCAAGCGGATACGTGAACGACTTCGTGGAGACGAGCTGATCGTGGCGCTCGAAGTCGGCGGGCGACCCTGGAGTACCCAACGCCTGGCCGAGGAGGCCGAGGGCTGGCGGCTTGAAGGGCGCGACGTGGCGCTGCTGGTGGGGGGGCCGGATGGCCTCGCCCCTGAGCTCTCCGCCACCGCTGACCGTAGCTGGTCGCTGTCACCGCTGACCCTGCCTCATCCGCTGGTCAGAGTGCTACTCGCCGAACAGCTCTACCGCGCCTGGACCCTGCTGGTGGGACATCCCTACCACCGCTGAGCGGTCCCACACCGAAACCTGAGTCGAGATCATTAGCCGGCATGCGCGATCGCCGTGACACCCTCAAGAATCCCGAGCAGGAGCTGCGCATCTTTCGTGTGCGCGCCTTCCTGGCGGTGCTGACGATCCTGATCCTGAGCGGACTGCTGTCGGGCCGGCTCGTCTACCTGCAAGTGGTCCAGCACGAGGTGTACAGCACGCGCTCCGAGAAGAACCGCGTACGAGTGGAGCCGCTGCCTCCGACGCGAGGTCTGATCTACGATCGCAACGGCGTGCTCCTGGCCGAGAACCGCCCCACTTACAATCTGACCTTGATCCGCGAGCGGGTCGACAATCTGGATACCACCCTGGACCGGCTCGAAGAGCTGTTGAACCTGAGTCCGGAGGAGGCGGAGGGCTTTCGCATTCGTGCCCGTCAGCCGCAGCGGCCTTTTCAACCGGCGCTGCTGATGAGCGATCTCGACGAGACCCAGATCGCCGGGCTGGCTATCAATCGGCATCGCCTGCCTGGAATCGAGGTCGAAGCGCAGCTGCTGCGCTATTACCCCGATTCACAGATCATGGCTCATGCCATCGGCTATGTCGGTCGTATCAATGCCGAAGAGGTCAAAACTCTCGATCCGGGGCGTTATGCCGGCACCCACTTCATCGGCAAGACCGGTGTGGAACGGTTCTACGAGGACGTACTGCACGGCGAGGCGGGGTTGCGTCAGGTGGAAACCAACGCCCGTGGGCGTGTGTTGCGCGAATTGGGGCGTACCGACCCGGTGCCGGGACAGAATCTGACCCTGACCATCGACAGGGAGCTGCAGAATCTTGCCTACGAGCTGCTCGATGGTCGTCGTGGTTCGATCGTGGCGCTGGTGCCCGGAACCGGAGAGATTCTGGCCATGGTGTCTGCCCCGGGCTTCGATAGTAACCAGTTCGTCACCGGCATCGATTTTGCCTCCTATCGGGAGCTGCAGGAGAACATCGATCTGCCGCTTTTCAACCGCGCCATTCGCGGCCAGTACCCACCGGGTTCCACCATCAAGCCCTTTCTCGCTCTAGCCGGCCTGGTGGAGGGGGTCATCACTCCGGACCGGACGATCAACGATCCCGGCTTCTACCAGCTACCCAATGACAGCCGCCGCTATCGCAACTGGCTGCGCTGGGGGCATGGCAGAGTGGATATGGAGCGCTCCATCGCCGTTTCCAACAACACTTACTACTATTCGCTGGCCCACGAAATGGGCATCGATCGTCTGCACGATCAGATGAGTGCCTTCGGCTTCGGTCAGCGCGTGGGCCACGATATTTTCGGCGAGAGTGGCGCATTGATGCCATCACGCGACTGGAAGCGCGCTCGCTTCAACCAGCCGTGGTATCCCGGCGAGACGCTTTCCGTCGGCATCGGTCAGGGCTATTGGCAGGTGACGCCGCTGCAGTTGGCAACCGCCACGGCGGTGCTGGCCAATCGCGGGCAGTGGGTCAGGCCGCGATTGGCCAGCCAAATCGGTGACAATCCGGTGCCGGTGGAGCTGCCGGATACCCC